>NZ_JBEXSJ010000016.1:0-186294 GCF_040613535.1 Kribbella sp. NPDC006257 | reverse complement strand
CGTCGCCGACGCGCTGGACGCCGCGGCCGACGAGCTGGTCCCGATCGCGATGCGCGAGTCCTCGCTACCCGAGCCGCGGCTCAGGGGAGAGGTCGGCCGGAGCAGCGGCCAGCTCCGGATGTTCGCGGACGCACTCGAGGAGGGTTCGCTGCTCGAGATCGTCATCGACACTGCCGACCCGCAGGCGAAGCCGGTACCCCGACCGGATCTGCGGCGCGTTCTCGTCCCGCTCGGCCCGGTCCTGGTCTTTGCCGCCAGCAACTTCCCCTTCGCGTTCAGCGTCTGCGGCGGCGACACCGCGTCGGCGCTGGCCGCGGGCTGCCCGGTGATAGTGAAAGCACACCCAGGCCACCCCGAGCTGTCGGTCCGCACCGCCGAGGTGATGATCGAGGCCCTTCGTACGGCGGGCGCGCCGGCCGGCACTCTCGGCCTCATCCAGGGATACGACGTGGGTGTGACGGCGCTCAAGGATCCCCGGATCACCGCGGCCGGGTTCACCGGTTCCGTCCCGGCCGGCAAGGCGCTGCACGAGATCGCGGTGACCAGGCCGGAGCCGATCCCGTTCTACGGCGAACTCGGCAGTCTCAACCCGGTCTTCGTCACCCAGGCGGCAGTCGATGCCCGCGGAAACGACATTGCTGCTGGGTACGTCGGATCCTTCACGCTCGGCGTCGGCCAGTTCTGCACGAAGCCCGGACTGCTCTTCCTCCCGGCCGGTCACGGCCTGGACGAACAGTTGGCTGAGGCAACTGGTGGGGTCGCGGCGGCGCCGATGCTGAACGACCGCATCGCCGAAGGTTTCTCGTCCGGACTCGATCGGCTGCGCAAGGTCGACGGCGTTCGGGTGCTGAGTGACGGCGGAGCGACGTTGCTGGGGACAACGGTCTCCGAGTTGTTGGCACGGCAGGAGGAGATTCTCGAGGAGTGCTTCGGGCCGGTATCGATCGTGGTCGAGTACTCGTCGATCGAGGAACTGAAGGCAGCTGTAGAAGCGTTTGAGGGCAACCTGACGGCGACGCTGCACGCGGAGGAGTCGGCGGACGCGGAGCTGGCCCGCGAGCTACTTCCGTTGCTGACGGCAAGGGCCGGCCGGGTGCTGTGGAACGGCTGGCCGACGGGCGTGGCGGTCTCCTGGGCGCAACACCACGGCGGGCCGTTCCCGTCGACGGTCGGGTCGATCCACACGAGTGTCGGGGTGACGGCGGCGCGCCGGTTCCAGCGTCCCGTGGCCTACCAGGACACTCCCGGCGCGGTGCTCCCCGCAGTACTGCGGGATGCCAATCCGGCTGGAGTCAGCCGCCGGATCAACGGAACCGTGACGACCGGAGAGGTGCAGCGATGAGCGATCGACCCACCGAAGGCGAGGACGGCCTGCCGCCCGTCGCCGACAACGACCAGCCCCTCGCCGGTACCTCCGCGAGCGCTGTCGACCCTGCTGGCGTCAGCGCCGACCTGCCCGCTGACCCCGAAGGTCAGCCGACGCCCGAGAAGACCGGGCGGCCCGCCGGCGAATCGCCGAGCCGGGCGATCCCCGCGGACGGTTCCGCGGCGCACACCGGCAGACGGAGCTTCGACCATTGGTTCGGGGAGAAGGACCGGAACGGGTTCATCCATCGGTCCTGGATGCGGGCGCAGGGGTTCTCCGACGAGGTGTTCGACGGGCGTCCGGTGATCGGGATCTGCAACACCTGGTCCGAGTTGACGCCCTGCAACGCGCACTTGCGCCGCCTCGCCGAATCGGTGAAGCGTGGCGTCTGGCAAGCCGGCGGCTTCCCGCTCGAATTCCCGGTGATGTCGCTCGGCGAGACGATGCTCCGCCCGACCGCGATGCTGTTCCGCAACCTGCTCAGCATGGACGTCGAGGAATCCCTGCGCGGCAACCCGATCGACGGCGCGGTCCTGCTCACCGGCTGCGACAAGACCACGCCCGGTTCCATCATGGGCGCCGCCAGCGTCGACCTGCCGACCCTCGTGGTGACCGGCGGTCCGATGCTGAACGGCAAGTTCCGCGGCTGCGACATCGGCTCCGGTACGGCGGTCTGGCGGTTCACCCAGGACCTCCATGCCGGCCGGATGACGCAGGAGGACTACGCAGCCGCCGAGTCCGGCATGTCCCGTAGCAACGGGCACTGTATGACGATGGGTACGGCGTCGACGATGGCCTGCATGGCCGAGGCGCTCGGTCTTCAGCTGACCGGTTCGGCCGCGATCCCTGCGGTCGACTCCCGCCGCTATGCGATCGCCCAGCAGGCCGGTCAACGGATCGTGCAGATGGTCGAGGAGGACCTCAAGCCGAGCGACATCCTCACCCGCGACGCCTTCGCCAACGCAGTACGGGCGAACGCGGCGATCGGCGGCTCGACCAACGCCGTCATCCACCTGCTCGCGATCGCGGGCCGGGTCGGCGTGAAGCTCACGCTCGACGACATGGACGAATGGGCCCGCGGCGTACCGTGGCTCGTCGACCTTCAGCCGTCGGGGCAGTACCTGATGGAGGACTTCTACTACGCAGGCGGTCTTCCTGCCGTGCTACGGGAGATCCTCCCGCTGCTGAAGGCGGATGCGATCACCGTCACCGGTCGCACGATCGGCGAGAACGTCGCCCAGGCCGAGCGAACGGTCGACACCGACGTGATCCGCGCGGTCGGGAATCCACTCGGATCCGGCGCAGGAACCGCAGTTTTGAAGGGAAATCTGGCTCCCGATGGTGCCGTTGTAAAGCAATCTGCCGCCTCCGAGCGCTTGTTGCAGCACCGGGGCAGGGCGTTGGTGTTCAGCAGCATCGAGGAGTACGACCTCGCGGTCGACGATATGGACCTGGACGTCGACGAGGACACCGTGCTGGTGTTGCAGAACGCGGGTCCGCGTGGCTATCCGGGGATGCCCGAGGTGGGCAACATGACGATTCCACGCAAGCTTGCCGAGCAGGGTGTGGACGACATGGTGCGGATCTCCGACGCGAGGATGAGCGGTACGGCGTACGGGACTGTGGTCCTGCATGTCGCTCCGGAAGCGGCTGTCGGTGGGCCGCTCGCGTTGGTCCGGACCGGTGACTGGATCGAGCTCGATGTGCCGGCCCGGAGCCTGCATCTCGATGTCTCCGAGGAGGAGTTGGCGAAGCGGCGAGCGGACTGGCAGCCGGTGACGGTGCCGTCGGATCGCGGCTGGGCGAGGCTCTACGTCGACCATGTCACCCAGGCGAACGAGGGGTGCGATCTGGACTTCCTGGTCGGTCGCAGCGGTTCGGCCGTCGCCCGGCAGAGTCACTGATGTCCAGCGGCGAGGGTTCCCGGTCGAGTCGCGGGGACTGGGGCCCGTTCGAGGCGATCCGTGGACTGCGGCCGGAGGGCGTGCTTCCGCAGGTCACGCCCGTGCGCCGGCTGCTCCACGACGTACCGATCGAGGCCGATCCGTACGCCGCTGCGCAGGCCGCCCTGGCTCCGTTGGCCGCGGCGATCCGGCCGGGTGCGCGGATCGCCGTGACGGCCGGCAGCCGTGGGATCCACGACCTGGTGATCGTCGTCAAGGCCGCCGTCGACTGGTTGCGATCCGCGGGCGCCGAGCCGTTCGTCGTACCGGCGATGGGTTCTCATGGTGGTGCGACAGCCGATGGGCAGCGGGAGATGCTGGCGGGCCTCGGCGTCACACCCGAGAGTGTTGGTTGCCCGATCGAGGCAACCATGGAAACAGTTCTCCTGGGCAACTTGCCGGACGGTACGCCGGTGCATCACGACGCGTTGGCTGCCAAGGCTGACGGTGTGTTGCTGGTCAATCGGGTGAAACCGCACACGGACTTCCATGGCCCGGTCGAGAGCGGGCTGGCCAAGATCCTCGCGATCGGGCTCGGCAATCATCGAGGTGCGGCGGCACTCCATGCCGGCGGTATCCCAGCGCTTGGTGGAGCCATCGAAGCTGCGGCGCGGTTGGTGGTTGCCTCGGGCAAGGTCCTGGGTGGACTGGCGATCCTGGAGAACGCCTACGAGAAGACCGCCGCCGTCGAGTTTGTCGATGCTGATGGCATCGCCGGGCCGGCCGAGAATGGGTTGCTTCAGCGAGCGGGTGGGCTGATGGCGCGGCTGCCGTTCGACGAGCTGGATGTGCTGGTCGTGGACGAGATGGGTAAGGACAAATCGGGGACCGGCATGGATACGAACGTGCTCGGGCGGTGCTGGGTACATGGGATTCCCGAGTTCGAGTCGCCGTCGATCGCGGCTGTTTCGGTGCATCGGTTGTCGGAGGCGTCGCATGGAAACGCGTCGGGGCTCGGGCTCGCCGACGTGATCCCGGCGCGATTGCTGGAGCAGATCGATCTGCGGGCCAGCTATGTGAACGCGTTGACGTCCGGCGCCGGGGGAGCGCGGCGGTCGCGGTTGCCGATGGTGCTGGAGGACGACGCGGCCGCCGTACTGGCTGCGGTGACGATGAGTGGGCGTCGGGATTGGGCTTCGTTGCGGCTGGCCCGGATTCGCGACACGTTGTCGCCGAACGAGCTGATGGTGACGCCGGCCCTGTTGACTGAGGCCGCGAACCGGTTCGATCTGGAGATCGCCGGGACCGCACGGGACCTGATCGATGGTTCCGGATGTCTGACCGGCTGGCAGGAGTTGTGATGAATCTTCGGGAAGCGCGGGCGCTGTTGGCCGAGCGCGGGCACGTGATCGGCGGCACCGGTGTGCCGGGGATGCGCTTCGCCGACGGTACGCAGTACCGGATCGAGATCCCTAGCTGTGAAGGTCCGCAGGTGATGGCTGCCGTCCTGTCGGAGGCTCTCGAGCGTGGGGTGAACGTCGATCGGGTCTCGCAGGGCAGCGGCGTGATGATGCTGACCGACCGTGAGATCGAGGACATGGTCGAGCTTGGCGTTGCGCATTCGGTCGAGGTCTGCCTGTTCCTCGGCCCGCGGGGGAGTTGGGACATCGGCGGTCAGGCGAAGGTGTCGGCGGCGGTCGGCGGTGTTGCCCGGGGCAACGAGATGGTTGCCGCGTCGCTTTGTGATGCGTTTCGCGCTGTCGAGCTGGGTGTTCGGAGCCTGTTGGTGGGCGATCTCGGCGTACTGGAACTGCTTGGTCGTCTGAAGAAGGATGGGTCGTTGCCGCCGGATCTGGTTCTCAAGACGTCGGTGTTGATGCCGTTGGCAAATGGTCCGACTGCGGCTCTCTACGAACGTCTCGGCGCGACAAGTCTGAACGTCTCGACGGACCTGCCGCTCAGTGCGCTGGCGGAGATTCGTGCGGCGACGACTGCGCCGATCGACATGTATATCGAGGTTCCTGACGACCAGGGCGGGCACGTGCGGTTCTACGACGTCCCCGAGGTCGTGCGGATCGCATCGCCGGTCTACCTGAAGATGGGGCTGCGGAACGCGCCGAACATCTACCCGTCCGGGCTGCATCTGGCCGCGACGGCGGAGGCGCTCGGGCGCGAACGGGTCCGCCGGGCCGAATTGGTCCTTCGCCTGCTGGCCGAACAGGAAGAGGATCAATGACGCTGGTCTCGCGGCTCCGCTCGTCGCTGGGCGACAAGGCGGTCGTCACCGATCCCGACGTACTGGACAGCCATCGCAACGATCATGCTTCGTTCTGTACTGCGGGTGTGCCACTCGTACTCGTCCGCCCTGGGTCCACCGCCGAGGTGCAGGAGGTGCTGCGGGCCTGCTCCGAGTACGGCGTACCGGTGGTGACGCAAGGCGCGCGAACCGGGTTGTCGGGGGCGGCGAATGCGCTGGACGGGTGTTTGTTGCTGTCCACCTCGCGGCTCGATCAGATTCTGGAGATCTCGGTCGAGGACCAGGTCGCTGTGGTTCAACCCGGAGTTGTGAACTCTGTGTTGTCGGCCGCCGTGCTCGAAAAGGGCCTGTTTTATCCGCCGGATCCCTCGTCGTGGGAGATGTCCACGATCGGTGGGAACATCGCTACGAATGCCGGTGGGTTGTGTTGCGTGAAGTACGGCGTGACGGGTGATTTCGTGCGGGCGCTCGAGGTGGTGCTCGCATCCGGCGAGGTGATCCGGACCGGGCGGCGATCGGCGAAGGGCGTTGCCGGGTACGACGTGACGCGGCTGCTGGTGGGCTCGGAGGGGACGCTTGGCGTCGTCACCGAGGCGACGCTGGCGTTGCGTCCTGGGCCTGAGGCTGCCCTGACCGCAGCGGCTACGTTCCTCTCGATCGAGGATGGGATCGCTGCTGCGGCGGCGGTGATGGCTTCCGGGTTGCGGCCTTCGTTGCTGGAGTTCCTGGATGGTGCGACGGCTCGGGCGATCCAGGACTATCGGGACATGGGGTTGCCTGCCGAGGTTGGTTCTCTGCTGATCGCGCAGTCGGATCGTGGGCCGCGAGCGGCGGCTGATGTTGCTGAGATCGCCCGTATTTGCTCGGCTTTTGGGGCTGTGGAGGTCGCTGAGGCGTCCGATGCTGAGGAATCTCGTCTTCTCTTGGAGGCTCGGCGGCTGGTGAACGCCGCGTTGGAGAGGCTGGGCGTGACGCTGGTGGACGACGTCGCCGTACCGCGCAGCAAACTCGTCTCCTTGCTGCACGGGATCGCGGAGATCGGCGCGAAGTACGACGTACTGATTTGTTGCCCTGGGCATGTAGGCGACGGCAATATGCATCCGACTGTCGTCTTCGACCGTGACGACCCTGCTGCCGAGGCTCGCGCCTTGGAGGCTTTCGGCGCCGTCATGCAACTCGGCTTGTCGCTCGGCGGAACCATCACCGGCGAACACGGCATCGGCAAACTCAAGTCCCACTGGCTGGCCCAAGAGCTGGGCCCTGTTGGATTGCAGCTGCAACGCCAACTCAAGTCCGTCTTCGACCCTTCCGGCCTGCTCAACCCCGACAAGCTGTTCCTCTGAGTCTCCCTGCCTGGAGTCGAACCAGGGACCCAGCCTTCGGAGGGCCGGGCGTGCATCCGTCACCAGAGAGCTTGCCCCCGGAGCACTGCGGGGTCACAGTCTCCCGGGGTCCGTGCATCCCGTGCGTCCCGAGAGTGTGCTTACCCCCTCTTGTCGGGGTTCCCCCACCGTTCTGGCAATGGGGGATCCCCTAGACGAGGGGGTAAGCCCGCTATTCCTCGACCGAGACCACGCGGACCCAGTCGGAACAGTCGGCTTCGCACCAGACGTGATCGCCCGCGTGAGCGATCCGGTCGCGCTGCACGTGCCCGCAGGCGAGGTGTACGCGGCGGAGGGCGTGACCCTGCTGGACCGGAGCACCGGTCCTACCGCCAGGAATTTTCCTCCGCTTGTTTCTGAGGTCGGCCATGGCCGGTCCTCCTCTCCTTCTCGTTGTTGGTTGGAGTGCAGGAGACAGGATTCGAACCTGCTCAGCCGAAGCAACGGGGTTACAACCCGCCCCACCTCTCCCACGGTGACGCTCCTGCCCGGTCTTTCTCGCAGCGCAGACGGGACTCGAACCCGCACCCTCCGCGGTGAAAACGCGGTGACTCTTCCAATTGGTCCACTGCGCCTCGCGTACCCCGTACCGGATTCGAACCGGCGATCCCCCGGCTGAGAACCGGATGTCCTAACCACTAGACCAACGGGGCCTACTTGTCCTGCGCGCCCTGTGCCGGATTCGAACCGGCGACCTCCCGGCTGACAACCGGGCGCCCTAACCACTAGGCCAACAAGGCTTGCTGTTGTAACGCGGTGAGGGTGAGATTCGAACTCACGGACGAGCGGTGAGCCCGTCGACGGTTTAGCAAACCGCTGCCCCTGCCATCAGGCGGACCTCACCTCACCGCGACCGCCGTGTCCCCTGAGCACGGCGGGCGCGGTTTCATCCCTTGACGCAGATGACCTGCTTCAGGTGGGCGACGACCTCGACCAGGTCGGACTGGGCGGCGATGACCGACTCGATGTCCTTGTACGCCGCGGGCAGTTCGTCCAGCACCCCGGCGTCCTTGCGCGACTCCACGCCGGCCGTCTGGGCGATCAAGTCGTCGACCGTGTACCGGCGCTTCGCCTCGTTGCGGCTCATCCGCCGGCCTGCCCCGTGCGAGGCCGAGTAGAAGGACTGCTCCGAGCCGAGACCACGGACGACGTACGAGCCGGTGCCCATCGACCCCGGGATCAGCCCGAGGTCGCCCTTGCCCGCCCGGATCGCGCCCTTGCGGGTGACCAGCAGCTCGAGCTCGTCGATCGTCTCCTCCGCCACGTAGTTGTGGTGGCACGAGATCGGCTGCTCGAACGTGATCTCCTGCTCGAACGACTCCCGCACGGCCTGCATCACCAGGGCGAGCATCACCGCGCGGTTCCGCGAGGCGTACTCCTGCGCCCAGGTGAGGTCCCGGCGATACGCGTCCATCTCCGGCGTACCGGTCAGGAACACCGCCAGGTCACGATCCGGCAGATCGGCGTTGTGCGGCAGCGCCTTCGCGATCCGCATGTGCCGCTCGGCCAGCTCCTTGCCGATGTTGCGCGAACCCGAGTGGAGCATCAGCCAGACCCGGTCGTCGTCGTCCAGGCACACCTCGATGAAGTGGTTGCCGCCACCCAGCGACCCCATCTGCTGCTGTGCCTTCTTCTCCCGGTCCTGAACCCCGTCGTGCAGGCTCGAGAACATCCCCCAGAAGCGATCCCAGCCACGGTCGAGCCCGAGCTTCCGCACGCTCACCGCGCGTTCGTGCGCCCGGAATCCGACCGGTACTGCGGCCTCGATCCGGGACCGGATCGCACCCAGGTCGTCCGGCAGGTCCGCCGCCGTCAGCGACGTCAGCACACCCTCCATCCCGCACCCGATGTCGACTCCGACCGCGGCCGGCGAAACGGCCTGGTACATCGCGATCACCGACCCCACCGTGGCGCCCTTGCCGAGGTGGACATCCGGCATCACCCGTACGCCGTGCACCCACGGCAGCGCCGCGATGTTCCGGAGCTGCTGCAGCGCCTGCGCGCCGACCTCATGCTCCTGAGCCCACATCAGAGTGGAGCTCTTGGCCCCACTCAGCGGGACCGGGTACTGAACGTTCATCTCCCCACTCCTCTGTTCGGTTGCGGTGGAAGGAGGTCTCGAACCTCCACGCGCTCGAAGCGCCGACCGTTTTCGAGACGGCTGCCGTTAGGCCAAAACTCGGCTTATTCCACCTGGCGTGGAGATCCCGGGTGTCGAACCCGGTGAAGCGACCTTGCAAGGGTCACTCGCGTGCCGACGCGATCCCCGCTTCCGTACGCCGCGTCGCTTGCTGCGCGGCACCCGCCGCACCACCCGCGACGCCGCACCCGCCGCACCACCCCGCTGCGCGGCACTCGCCGCTGTACTCGCGACGTGGCGTACGTCGTACAAGCTGCCAGGGCAGGGCTCGAACCTGCGGGGCCTCGGGTCAGAACCGAGGGTGGGTCGCCGTCGCCCACCTGGCATCGCTCTGACGCGACACCTGTGGGCGCCGGGTCAGAGTGCTATCTCTGCACGCGAAGGGATCCACGGCTGCCACAACAGCGGCATCCCGGCTTCGTCTGGCGTGCGACAGCCCTTCTTCTCGTTGCAGGACGCGTGAGCCGCTACTGCGTTCAGCCACTCACCGCGCCCACCACGGGACCTTGGTACGACGTGGTCCATCGTGGTGGCACCAGTACGACCGCAGTAGGCGCACGTGTACTTGTCACGCTTCAGTACGCCGGCCCGTGTGTACTGCAGTCGCCCGGACGCGTAGCGCCACTTGGTGACTACGTAGCGCACCAGGCGAAGCACGCGGGGGAGGGGGAACGGACCGATGCTGGCGCCGTCGTGCGCCTCTTCGACGACCGCCACTTCCCGGACGAGCATCCGGATGGCGTGCTGGATCGACACGACGTGGAGCTGCTCATATGAGGCGTTGAGCACTATGACACCGCTCATGCTTGGTTCCTCCTCTCTTCAAGTGTGCCCGACTGTTCGTAACCGGGACGTGTGTTCCGGTGCGGCTGTTTCGAGTACGGCTCCAGGGACTCGAACCCTGAACCTCCTGGTCCTAAGCCAGGCGCCTCTTCCAATTGGGCCAGAGCCGCTCGGTCCCGTACTACGCCACGCGGGGCGGCCGCGGGTCGCAGTACAGGTGTTGCTGGGGTGTCCGGCGGGGCTCGAACCCGCTTCCTCCGGGGTCACATCCCGGCGCATCGCTCTCTTCCGCCTCGGACACAGCACGCCCGGCAGGACTTGAACCTGCAACCTCCTGCTTCGTAGGCAGGTGCTCTCTCCAGTTGAGCCACGGGCGTTCGTTGCGCCCTGCGCCGGATGGACTGCGGATTTCCGGCGCAGGGCACGCTTGGGGCGCCCGCTCGGCCGGTAGCAGAGCATGCTGCGGGCGCCTGGTCGAGCTGGGGAGATTCGAACTCCCGTTCCCCTCATCCCAAATGAGGTGGCCTGGCCGCTGGCCCACAGCTCGCTCTCCCCGGGGGCCTTGTCGGGCACCCGGGGAATTGCAATGGCATATCCAGTTGTCAATTCTTCAATTCGCCACTCGTAAGCGTCGACAAAGCATCGGTGGAGGGAATCGAACCCTCACGGCGCGGGTTTGGAATCCGGCCGGCAACCATTGCGCACCGACGATGTTGGCAGGCAAAAGAAAGAGCCGCCTCGGTCGGAATCCCGACTCGGGCGGCTCTGGTGATCTGCAAGAGATCAGACAGGTGGGCCGCCCGACGTCGGGCTGAGTTCGGCATCGGTCAGGTAGCGGTGGGCGTAGCCGGGCAGGGATCGCAGGCACGCCGACGCGATGGCGTACTGCTGCCGCCACTCCCGCCCTACGTTCTGCTTCCCGAACACGATCGGCTCCTATCAGCTCTGGTTGACCTTGCGGGCATAAGTTTCACCCGGCACCACACTCCGAGTCAATGCATTTCTCCGGCGAATTATTCCCGCGTCATTTCGGGACGCTCAGGGAAGTGGCAGGAAGGCGAGCCGCTCGTGCACTTCACCGCCGATATGAGTGGTGTCGGAGCCGACCCAGAGACCGGTTGAGGTGAGCAACAGGTCGTACCCGCCGATGCCGCGATCCTTGGTCGGGTTCCATGAATAGGCAAGCCCACTGTGCGGGTTGAGTGCTGCGATACCCGGCCGCGAGACCGCGCCGGGTCCGGCGGAATTGGAGCCTGCGGGGTTGTTCATCCAGCGCTGGTGTCCCTGGACATACACCGCCGCTCGGGTGGCCTGGACGGACAGCAGGGTGTCGCCGCCGGTGTAGTTGGCCCACACGGGATACGTCGTACGGGAGTCGTTGGTGTTCCACCGCATCGCGGCGTCGCAGAGCTTGGTCCGGTCATTGGGGAACGGGCCGCCGGTGGTGACGATGATGAAGTACGTCCCGTCGTACGAGAAGTCGACGTCGCGGGTGTAGGTCGGCTGTACGGTCTGGCAGTTGTTGTCGAACAGCGTCGAGTACCAGCCGCTGACGGTCGCGGAGCTGGTGCCGAGGTTGATCATCGCCGCCTGCCGCCGGGCCTGTCCGCCGACCGAGGTGAACGTGCCGACGATCGCCAGCCGGGTGCCGGCCGGGTTCGGCGCGAAGCGGAACACCTTCGTCGGGCCCGAATTGGGGTTCACCGGCTGGCCCGTGATGGCGATGTTGATGTAGCCGGTGTCGGCGCCGGTAGCCGGGTTGATCGCCATGAGCTTCTTGCTGAACGTGCCACCGAGGATGAGCCGGCCCTTCACCAGCGCCATGTCCGTGACCGACCCGGTGATCCGGGCGTTGAAAGCCGGGTCGACGGCGCCGGTGTACGGGTTGAGCTTGACGACGCCGGTGCGGGCGACACCATTGACGTCGTTGAAGTAACCGCCGACCCACAGCGAGTTACCGTCGGTGGCCAGGGCCCAGACATCGGCGTTGAAGGTGGCGTTGAACGCAGTCAGCCCGCCGCTGAGCGGGTTGAAGCCGAACAGCCGGTTCCGGTTGATCGTGCTGGAGTTGTTCCACGGCTTCACCGTGCTGAAGTGGCCGCCGGCGAACATGATCCCGCCCAGCTGCAGCATCTTGTAGACGGCGCCGTCCTGCACCCGCGGCGTGAGGTCCGACGGATTCTGTACGACGACAGCATCCTGCGAAATCGGCGACCCAACCGCCGCCCCACTCTGAAGACCTACGACGGTGACTAGTGCCCCCAGAGCCAAAACGAGTCTCTTCATTGTGCCGCCCCCAGCACGATCGAATCCTGCCCGTCCATCGACTGTTGCACGTCAATGACTCGAACAGAACCCCCAACCGGTGAACCGCACCGAATGGCAGGCCTCGCTCCGCCCGCACTCGTTACTCTCTGTTACGAGTCGCCGCGAGAACTCATAGGTGGAACTTCCGGCCGTTGACGCCTAGTCCCTGATGTCGACCTTCGAATCGCCGGGGACGACCAACTGGCCGGTGAACACTCCCATCGTCTCCGAGATCCTGTTGATCCCGCCGACGAGATTGGGGTCGCCGATCACGAAACTGAAGGGCGTCGTGGACACACCGCTAGCGGTGCGAGTCGTGTGGTCGATCCTTTTCGATCCCGCATAGGCAGAGAAGGCGGCCGTCGCGGAGCCGCCTTCCCCGTTGATCACCTTGCCAGTGACGATTGCCGTCCGCTGGCCCCAGGTGATGGAACCTTCGACCCTGGTCGAGCAGTCGTTCGTCGCCTCATCCATGCAGACCCTGAAGTGGTCCACCGCGAATTGAGTGGTCGCTGCAGCGGGAACGGTGGCGCCACCCGCAGCGGCGACAGCCGCCACCCCGACTGCCACCGCGCGACGAACAAATCTGCTCACATTGGTCTCCCAGGATCGACGAAGAAGTAACTGGAGTCTTCACGAAGAGACATCGAGACGCGAGCAAACTGCAGCAAGTGACATCCGCAGCTCGCGGGCCCCATGGCCCATCCGCCGCGCTCCGCTCTTGGCGGCGCTCATCACTCGACAGCGAAGCGGTACCTTGATGTGGTCCAGTTCTGCGGGCATCTTCAGGACCAATTCGGGGGCAACCAGCGGTCTTTGCCCCAGTGTGCTGGGTGACCAGACGACGAGAGCCGCCGCGACGACCATCCGCACCCCACCGCACCCGCGAAGGCTAAACACCCCGCGGGTAAGCCGCCGCCGTCGCGCTGTTGAGGCCGGGTCAATCAGCCTCGACCTGCACGCGCATATCGTTGCAGGGCGAGCTTGAGGAAGGAGAATGCCGGTGACCAGTACCTACACGACTCGGCCGTTGTCGCCGGAGACATGGGACGACTTCTGCGCGCTGGTGGAAGCCAACAACGGGGTTTGGGGCGGCTGCTGGTGCATGGGCTTTCATGTCGAAGGGTTCGGCGAGGCGCCGCACAGCGCTGAACGCAACCGCGCTGCCAAGCGCGCCCACGTGGACGATGGCACAGTGCACCAGATCCTCGTCTACGACTCTGACGGTACTTGCGTGGGGTGGTGCCAGTACGGAACCCCGGCGGAGCTGCCCAATATCAAGAACCCGACCAAGTACGCCGCTGGCGCCTCAGAGGTTCCTGCGTGGCGGATCGGGTGCATCTTCACTGGAAGTCGACACCGCGGTCGTGGCGTCGCCCGTGCGGCAGTCGAGGGCGCACTGGACGCGATCCGGGCTGCCGGCGGCGGAGTGGTGGAGGCCTATCCGGAGCAGACCGTCGACCGCAAGCCGCAGCGCGGCGCTTACCTGCATACCGGCCCGGAGGAGCTCTACGAACAGTTCGGGTTTGTGCGTGACCGTCTGATCGCCAAGTGGCGATGGGTCATGCGCGCCGAAATCTGACGACCGTCCGGCGCAGGTCACCCGGAGCCGCCTGTCGGAATCGAACCGACGACCTTCTCATGGCGAATCCGTTGCCTTCAGCCCCAATCGCCCGACGACCACCGGCCTTGAGAGGTGATCGTGCTCAGTGATCGGGGGTGGATGTCGGCGGTTCTGGGCACTTCGGGATCACCAATGGGGCTCGACTGGGATCGACTGCCTGAGCCCATCTTGTGATCTCGTACGCCGCACTGCCGGGCTCTGGCCGGCCGCCGCTACTCAGCTCGGTCGAGGTCATCTTCGGCGACAGGAACGCGAACGCAGACCCACCATCTCGCAGGCGGATCCTGAGCCCGGAGTAGTTGAATCTCGCTGAGACAACGTCTGCTCTCGCTAGCCGTCGACCGCCGATCGGATAGCGGATAACGAGCTCGTCCTTCGTCGTGCGAACTGTTGGCCGCATGGCCATCACACTGAGGATGCCCAGCGCCAAGAGCGCCGGCCACATCTCTCTGATGGGCCAGTTCTCGCTGTCGATCAGAGTCCACAGAGTGGCACACAGGACAGGCAGACTGAGGAAGATGCGGCTGAACCAGTTGTTGCCCCAGACCTGCTCGTCCGGCACATCGCCCGGCGTCGGCCAGTCCGGAGAATTCTTGCCCACATCTGCATTCTGACAGGAAAGGAGCGCTCCCGCGCCGGCCCCGTGCCTGCCACCCGGCGCCAAGGCGCATAGCTGTTCCACCCTCGCCACGGCAGGCCCTGAGCGAAGGCAACTGGAAGCGCTGGTCGGCTGCGATCAAGGCCATCGGCTTTTCCAAATGACGGGTCCATGACCTCCGTCACACCGCCGCCTCGGTCTGGCTTGGATCGGACCGGGAATGACAGAACCCCCAGCGTCAGGAAGTGGTGTCTGACCTGGGGGCTTGGGTGGAGCCGCCTGTCGGAATCGAACCGACGACCTTCTCATTACGAGGAGGACGCTCAGCGTGTCGCCCGGTCTCATGAGGCACTTCCGGTTGAGTGGTCACTGTCATCACCAGCCAGGATTCTCATGCTTCTTCGCCGTTTCGCACCACGTCCCGCACCACGAGTAGGAACCGGGGCGATCGCGGCGGTTGGGGACATGACTGGTCGCTGGATGCCCGGCGCCCACGTGCGCGGTTTGGTCGGCACTTCGATCGTCCGGACGTTCGCTGGACCACCGGAGTTAATCAGCAGCTGATCGATGTCGGACTTCGAAGGCTTATGCGACGCGCGCGGCGGGCATCAGAGCTGCGCGGAGCCGGGTGCGGTGGAGTCGGCGGTGAACTGCGCTGTGTTGTAGCACCGTGCTGCCCGCAGTTTCGGCGAAGCCGCCGCCGTCATTGAAAGCCGTTCTCCACCGTGTAATGGGATGCTGCCAGCGTCGCATCCAGTGATGCCGCGATCGTGACGGTGGCGAGGCGTTCGTCGGCTGCGCGTTCCGCCTCGCGGTAGACCTCGCCGAGGGTGGGCCGGATACTGCGGCCGATCGGGCAGTTCTCGGACGGCGGCGAGGTGTGCAAGCTGAACAACGGCCCGTCGTCGAGCGCACGACGTACGTCGGCCAAGGTGATCTCGTCAGCGGGCCGGGCCAGTACCCAGCCCGCGTTGGCTCCACGTTGCGAATGGACGAGTCCGGCCTCTCTGAGGCGGCCCAGCAATCGGCGGATCAGGACTGGATTCGTCTTCACGCTGCCAGCGATGCCGTCCGAGGTCGCTGCGCCGTTGTTCAGTCTGGCGCGCAGCTCGATCCATTCCAGCGAATGAACGGCGAGCGCCAGTCGGGAGTTCGCACTCATGCGCTTTGTCCGGCGACCGGAGCTCCCATGACGAGTTTCGCTGTACCCCATGCGGAACCGACGTTCGTTCGCCCGGGCTGCTTGGCGAGCAGTTTCCGGTAGAAGTCGAGGGCGTCCGCGGAGGTGGCCGCGATCTCGTCGACATCGCGCAGGTAGTCGATGGTCGCGTCGATGTCGGCGGGCGCGTCGCCGTTCTGCGGCTGCTTGTGCCCGCTGACGACGAAGACAGGATTCAGTGCCTTCAGCTGCTCCAGAGCGTGAATCCAGTTCTGCCGAGTGGCCGGGGTGGTCTCGGCGAGGTACGGATAAGTGGCGTTGTAGACCACATCGCCGGCGACGAGCAAGCCGAGGCTGGACACCCACAGCGACGTGGTCGACTCGGTGTCGGTTTGGCCTGTCTCGATGATCCGCAGCTCGTTTCCCTCGAGCTCGAAGGTGTCGCTGTCGAGGGTTTCCGGGAACTCGATCGCAGGGATCTGACCCGGGAACAGCTTCTCCCAGAAGCCCGCGACGTACTCCGGCGAGGCCTGGATGTGCAGTTGTGCGATCGTTCCCTCGGTGGCCAGGATGCGAGCCTCCGGGAACGCTCCACGCAGCGCCCCGATACCGAACCCATGGTCGCCGTGGCCGTGCGTGAGGTACACCGCGGTGAGCGTCCTGTCGTGCCCGCGGACCCACTCGATCAGCCGCTCGTTCTGCTCGACGGTGGTGAACGTGTCCACCAGAACGGCGTCCCGCTCGCCCCAGATCAGCGTGGCGCTGTTCGCCACCCACCGCAGCTCGACATCACCTTCGGGCAGATCCCGCGTCACGCCTTCACGGCGCACGGTCATCACTTCGTAGTGCAGTTCGTTCGACACGGTGTCGACTCCTCTCGCGTGCAACCAATGTAACCAGAATGGTTACACTGCACAAGCTGGCGATGGGTACGCGTCTCGTCGCAGTCGTGCGCTAGGTCGGTTCGGTGGTCGATCCAGGGCTGCCTGTCGCAGTGGTCCCGGCATCACCGCAACTCGGAGTAGAACGAGTCCGTGACGTCGGCGTCTATCGCGCGCACCCTCTGCCGACCGATGAAGCGGATGATGTTCTTATCGGCTTGGCTGCGGTAGTTCTCCTTCGTCTTGAAGCCGAGTTTGGCGTTGGCCTGGTGCCGCTCAAGCAGCTGCTCGACGGTCGCGTCCGTACGGGGGTGGCGCCGTTCGTATACCTCAAGCCGGAACCGCGGGAGCACTGCTTCGGCTTGCTTCTCCGCGTTCGGCCCGGCACCGTCTCGCGTAGGTACACGCGGTCCTTCGTGATCGGATCTAGCCCGGCGTAAACACTGACCCGCAGCGAGCCGGATGGCAATGTCTAGATCTGGCCGCGCTGACGCTTCGGCTTCGCCTTCTCGTTGGCCACACCGCGCAGCTTACGGCCGTCTCGCACCACGACCCGCACCAAGGATGGTCAAAAGAAGAAAACCCCCAGCGTCAGGAAGTGGTCTCTGACCTGGGGGTTTGGGTGGAGCCGCCTGTCGGAATCGAACCGACGACCTTCTCATTACGAGTGAGACGCTCTGCCGACTGAGCTAAGGCGGCGTGGCCCGGGGGCCGATGCAAGAGTGTAGCGGGAGCGCCGGAGGATTCCGAATCGGATACCGGACCGCGGAGGTGGTTGACTCCGGGGTAGGGGTTGGTCCTCCGCCGGGGCGCGCCTTTCGGAGAGGGATCGGAAAGAAGCCGTAAACGGTCTCCGGCAGAGTCTGGGGCAGACGGAAGAAGCGTCCGTCCCAACGCTGAGAGGGAGACCCATGAGCGAGTTGAGTGCGGAACGTGCGCGGCAGGGGATCGTCGAATACACCCGGCGGCTGGCGGAATCGGCCGCCACGGCCGGGCCTGAGGCGGCCGTGCCGACCACCCCGGAGTGGACCGTCACCAACCTGGTCGAGCACCTCGGGCAGACCCAGCACTGGGTGGCGGAGCTCATCGAGCGGCGTATCACCGACCCCACCCAACTGCCCACCGAGCTGGCGGTACTCCCCGCCGACCCGGGTGAATGGCACGCGTGGCTGGCGGAATCCGCCCAGCGAGTCGCGGCTGCCTGCTCCGACGAGGCTCTCGACGCGCCGGTGTTCAACGCGGCGGGCGACGAACGGTCCGGCGCACAGTTCTGGCTGTCCAGCATGCTCAACGAGGCGGTCGTCCACGGCTTCGACGCAGCCAACGCAGCCGGTACGGCGAACGCAACGGGTTCGGCTAACGAAGCCGGTACGGCGAGCGGGACCGGTACGGCGTACGGGACGGGCCGGGTGGCAGCCGCTGAGGTGGACGCCGACATTGCGGCCGCGCTGATCAGCAACCACCTCTCGATGCTCACCTCGCCCACCTGGGAGATGCAGCGGCCCGCGTCCGCCCACGCCCTCCGCGGCACCGGCCAGACCCTGCAATGGCTGGCCACCGACGCCGACGGCGACGCCGGCGCATGGTTCGTCGTACGGCGACCCGAGGAGCAACCTGGCAGCGCGGAGCCCATCGGGCGGACGTGACGATCACCGGCCCGGCAGGATCGCTCCTACTCGCCATGACCCGCAGGCTCCCACTCACCGATCCCGAAGCCACCCGCATCAACATCGACGGCGACGCCGACCTAGCCCAGCACTGGCTCGACAACACCGCCCACGTCACCAACTGACCACGGCAGGTTAGTAGGCGTTCCAGAGGTCTTGGATCCGTAGGTTGTTGGGCTTGGGGCGGTTGGCGGTTTGGGTGGCTGCGGCTAGCTTGCGGTGGGGTTCGTCGGGGGCTGACCAGCCGAAGTGGGTGAAGGTTGACTGGGTGGCTAGCTGGGTGAGTACGTCGAGGTCTGGGGTTAGGTGGTTGGTGAGCTCTAGTGCCTCTAGCCGCGGAAGGGTTGCGAGTGGGGTCCAGTTGGTGAGGGTTCTGAGTTGGCCTAGGTTCACGCGGCGGAGGTTGGTGAGGCTTTGCATCGGGGGCAGGGTAGTCAGCTGGGAGAGGCCGTAGAGGTCTAGGAATTCGAGCGAGGATCCTAGCGCCGGGAGTTCGGTCAGGGTGCGGGCTCGGTTGATGGCCAGGGCGCGAAGGTTGGGCACTTCGGCTAGCTGGCTCGCCGTACGGGCGCTGAGGGCTCCGCGGAGATCGAGTAGCTCGAGCTTCGGAAGCTGGCCGAGGAAGTCGGCGGGTAGGCGCGTGTCTACCAGAGTCAAGTAGCGCACGTGTTGCAGCCGATCGACGTCGCGGTCGACCAGCTTCGTCCCGATCACCCAGGTTGAACCGTCCCCGTTGTCGCGCCACTCCTCCGGACTCGCCGCCATACGCAGCAGCTTCCCAGCCCCCACCGACAACTTCCCGAGGTGCGCCTCCGTGACGTGACGGGATCTAGGGGCACGCAGCTCCTGCTTACCGATCGATCAGCTGCCAGCCGAAGACTATGAACTCGGATCGGTTGTCGTCGGTTGTCACGCCCCAAGGCGCGCGGGTGGAGATGGTGATCAGCTCCTGCCCTGAGCGTTGCTCGACATGGAGGATCTCGCAGTCCAGCTCCACGGCGATCGGGAAGGCGGCTTCGCGCACCAGGGCGACAGAGTTGCCGAAGATTGTGGGCTTGTCATGAAGGTTCCACAGGTGCCCGTCTGCATCGGTGAAGGTCACCTCGATCCAGCCAGGGAATGGTTCATCGCTCACCCATCGAACGGCCTCGCAGAGCAGAGCTGCGTTCGTCTGACCGGGCATCAGCGATGTGGGACGACGACTACCTGGTGGGGGTCGGAGTAGATGATTCGGCCGGGGTCGGGGGAATGGAGTTTGGTGCAGGGGACGTGGTGGGCCTGGAGGATTTGCAGGTAGCCGGGGAGGGGTTCGAGTAGCCAGGCGGTGGTGGCGGTGCGGAACCAGGCGGCGGCCAGTGGGTTGAGGGTGCGGTCGTACACGGTGGGATCGACCGTGCTCGGGTCGGTGTACGCCTCGTCGTACCAGGCGTTGTTCGTACGCCGGAAGCTCTCCTCCTCTTCCGTCAGCAGACCGTCGCGCGCGAGCCCGTTGACGAGGCCGAAGATGCCGATGAAGGCGCCTCGTGCGTTGGGCGTCGGGCTCTGGTAGCGGATGTACGTCACGCGCAGAACCCTACTGATCGCGGTGTCGAGCGGGTGGTTGCGGCCGTTTGTGCGCCCAGACGAGAGCGACAAGCCAGGTCAAGAGTCCCGCGCCGAGCCCCGCTGCAGCGCCGGCGCCGGTGTTGTTGAACAGGCTGCCGATCACGGCACCCAGCGCGCCACCGAGGAGAAACCCGATGATGAGCAGGCTGGTCGCGTCGCCGCCCTCGTCGAGGCTTCTGAGTCGCGCGGCCAGAGGCTTTCGCCGGCCCATCATCATCAGTAGTTGAGCGCTGACGATCACCGCCAGTACGAGCAGGATCAACGCCGGAAGGGTGCCGATGGCAACTAGATGGTGTAGCGGTAGACCTGGGAGCTCCGCTGGACGAAGCCGAGGCGCTGGTAGAGGCGGTTGGCGGCGGCGCGTTCGGGGCGCGAGGTGAGATCGACGGTCCGTACGCCGGCCGCGCGGGCGATTCGGAGAGCTTCCTCGGTCAGCGCCGCCCCGACGCCTTGACCCCGGGCGCTCTCGTCGACCACGACGTCCTCGATCCAGGCTCGCAGGCCGGTCGGGATCGGGAAGACCACCAGGGTCAACGTGCCGACGATCGCGTCCCCGCTGCGGGCGATCAGGATCGTGTTCGCCTCATACGCCACGAGTCGTCGCAGCGCAGCCGCATCGAGCGCTTCCGCCGATCGCGACAACTGCGGAAGCAGGCGATCGAAGGCGGCGACGATCTCATCGGTGACTTGATCCAGGACTTCTACTCTCACAGTTCAGGACCCTAAGGCACGCGGGCGCCGACGATACGCAGTACGGGCGTTCCATAGCGTTCGGACCATGGAGTCGCCGCTGTTGTGGCGTCCGATGAGGTCGGCGAAGGGAAAGTCGGCAGGCGTGACGGCCAAGCGGGCCAGGGGTTTGACTGGTTCGGGGCTGACCCATTGGCCGGATTGCAGCAGGCCGGCCACGGCTGGTTCGGGGGTGAAGCCGGCGCGCGGCAGCACATACAGCCAGCCGTCAGCGAGGACATCCGCGTCGTCGCTGTCGACCGAGAAGAAATAGCGCCGTCGCCCGCGAATCGACCAAACTCCGTTGCGCGTCGACCGAAAGCCGGGCCCGCGGGCAAGCAGCGCGAACCACATCGCCCACACCGGATCATCCGTCGCGAACACCGCACGCTGACCCCCGTACGCCGTACTGTCGCCCGTCTCCCGCTCGGTCCGGAGCTCCTCGATCCCGCCCCGCCGGCTGCCGTGAAACAGCACCTGCCTGTGGACCGCAAGCCATCGCACGTACGCCGTAAGATTCCCCGGCGGTGCCCCCGGTGAACCGACTTTCCGCGAGAACTCCTCATACGCAGCCTCAGTCGCCACGTCCACCCACGGCAACCCACCCAACCGAGGCAACCCGAGCACATCAACCACCACGCACACACCCCAACACTCGATCAACCACCTCAGCCAACGCCGGACTCGCATCGATCAACACGGCCCCGTACTGCGAATTGTCGGCATCCACCCGCGCATGCCACCCCAACACTCGCTCCAACTCCTCCCCGGACGACCCGAAGCCGCCCGCCCGTTCGGTCAGACGCCGCCGCAGTGTCTTCGCGTCAAGGCTGAGACTGATCACGGTCTCGAACAAGTCCCAGATCTCGTTGTCGTTTCCAACCGTCCCGCAGATGAACCCCACCCCGTCCCCAACCTCCGTCGCCACCCGCTCGACCGTCTCCCGCGGCAGCCGATAGGTGTTGTTGGCAAACCACGCATCATCCCGCAGCGCCGGCAACTCCACCTCGACCCCCGACCCGTTCTCGAACCACCGAGCCAACTCATCCGCATCGATGTCATAAGCAACAAACCCCCGCCCCCGCAACTCCCCACAAACCGCCGACTTCCCAACCCCCGAAGCTCCCGTCACATAAACCAAACCCATTCGGGCCTCACCTTCGCGGCGGGTCGGGCGATTCCAAGGCGGCGGTGGTCAGGGTGGACGGCGAGGGTCTCGATGGTTGACGAGGTGCCGTCGAGGCTTGCGTCGAGCAAGCCGACGACCTGATCGCCGGCGACGGCTACCAACTCGAGGCCTGGGTCGCGGACAGGCTTGGCGGTGACGACATCGTCGTAGTAGTTCGTGTCGAGGAACGACAGGACGCGGCAGTGCAGCCACGAACGCTCGTCATCCGGCTCGTAGTCGCGCACAGCCCATTCCGTCATGGACGCCATTCTGTGCTGCGGTGGGGTGACCGGGCACTTGCCGTCTGGCTATCTGGGGTTGGTGGAGGTTGACTGGGGTTTTTCGGAGCTGAGGGGGAGCGGAATGGTGAAGATCATTGTCGAGACGGATGAGGCGCCGAAGTCAGCGGCGTACAGCCAGGCGGTGAAGGCTGCGGGGCTGGTGTTCGTGTCAGGGCAGGCGGGTTACGACCCGGCGACCGGCCTGCTGGCGGGGAGCACGATCCAGGAGCAGACGCGGCAGTGTTTGAAGAATGTCGCGGCGATCCTGGAGGCGGCGGGGAGTTCGCTGGACAAGGTGGTCAGCGCCACCTTCATCCTGCGGGATCCCGAGGACTTCGCGGGGATGAACGAGGAGTGGCTGGCGTGGTTCCCCACGGTTCAGCCGGCCCGGCAAGGCGCCTCACTTCCCGTGGACGTGGAAGGGCTGCGGGTGTCGATCGCAGCGATCGCCGAGGCCTAGACCTGAAAGCCCGCTAAGAAAGTCGGCGGCGAGGACTTTCCGGGTCGGCCCGCTCGTTGGCGCAGGTAAGCAGCCACGGAGGAGCTTGGTTATGAGTCTTGTCGGAAGTCTTGTCGGGTATGTGTTGACGCTGTTCGTGCTGTTGCTGATCGCACGGATGATTCTGGACTGGGGGCGGATGGTGGCGCAGGGGCCGCCGTGGGTGGGGCGGGCTCGGGCGTTGGCTCATGCGGGGACGGAGCCGGTGCTTGCGCCGGTGCGACGGCGGTTGCGTCCGGTGAATGCGGGAGGTCTGTCGTTCGACATCGCGTTCACGGTGGTGTTCCTCGCGGTGCTCATCCTGCGGTCAATCGCCTTCAGTCTGTAGCCCGTCCCATGACCAGCGCGGAATGCTGAGGCCGTCGGGCACCTGATCCTTGGCCCCCGTGTACTGCGCCATGCTCACGTCGGTCGCCCACACGAAGTAGTCGTGCAACACCTGTCGCAGCGGGTCCGCCAACCCGAGGTCGTCCAGCGCCACGTCGAAACACGCGATCGCGCGCCGGTCCATCTCGTGATGCGGCCCGTTCCCGCTATGAGTCCGTACGACGGAGGTCTCGTCGCCGTACAGCTCCGTATAGACAGCAGGCCCGCCCAGTGCCTCACCCCAGTACGCCGCCAGCCGCTCACTGTGCTGAGGGTGGAACCCATGGCTGAACGCATGGCTCACCACCTCGTCAGCCATCACTCGCGCATGCCACGCCTCCGCCAACCGAAGCATGCCGTCGCTGCCGCCCGCGGCCTCGTAGACGCTCTCCATCTGCCCAGAATGCCAATCCGCAGACCGCTTGGCCAGGAAGCTCCGGATATGCCCGGACCAGACCTCCGGCTTCTCGAAATGGCACATATGCCCGGCTTCGGGCACAACCGCGAGCACACTCCCCGGTACTGCGGAATGTAGGCGACGCGCGACTTCGACGGGGAACCCCATGTCGCGCTCCCCCTGCAGAATCAGGAGCGGCTTGCCCGAAGTACGCAGTACCAGCTCAGGATCGGCTGGGCACCACGGATGCATCGCACCGCTGACCGCTCGCTCGTAACTCCAGTCGCCTTCGTCGGTACCGCGGAGTTCCTCGTACGCCGGCGCGAGCTCCAGGTCCCACACGCTGACCGATTCGCCCGTCGCCTGGCGTCGCTGGTACTCCTCCCAGCTCGCCAGTTGCGGCTCGAAATCGGTGTAGGCCGTCGTCGAGGCGAGCACGAGCCGTCGTACCTGCTCGGGATGTTTCTCCACGAACTGCACCGCCGCCCTCCCGCCGGTCGAGAACCCGAGCAGATCCACCTGGCCGAGCCCCAGCTTGTCGATCAGCCGACGGGTGTCCTCCACCACGTTCTCCGGCTGCAGTGCCTCGTCCGGCAGCCCACGAGTGCTCCGCCCGCAGCCGCGGAAGTCGAACATCACGACATGGTGATCACGCGCCAACGGCTCGAACCCGGGCACCAGATACCGATGACCGACGTCCGGCCCGCCGTGCATCACCACCAGCGACGGCCGCTCGCCCGGCACGCCGAACTCGCGCACGAACAGCGTCACGTCCCCGACGTCGACCAGCGTTTCACCCATGCAGGAACGATCCCAGCCCCCGCCGACAGTTTCTAATGCTTGAGGTTGTGCCCCTCGGATGTCAGCCGGGCCCGCAGATCCTTCACCTCGGCCGGCGGCCGCGGCGCACGCCAATCAGTCCGCTCGCTCCCCCGCGAGACAGACTCCCCCTCATCCCGCTTCCGCCGCCGACGCCACCACATCCCACGAGCATGCCCCATCAGAAGCCTCTCGACCATCCCTGATGATGAACGCATGCGAACCCACCCACTCACCGGTGTTGACGGCGTCCTGCTTGATTTTGATGGGCCGGTGGGGGATTTGTTTCCGCGCGGGTGTGGGTCGCGGATTGCGGAGGAGGCTCGTACGCCGGTGCGTCGGGTGGGGGTGGTGATGCCGGAGGCGGTTGCTAGCACGGTTGATCATCTTGAGGTGCTGAGGCGATCGAGGTGTTTCTTGAGCTGCATGGGTTGCGGAGTCAGGTTGCGTTTGTGCTGGGGCCGACCGTTTGCCGGGCCGGAGTTGATGAAGCCTCATCCGGGGTTGGCGTTCGAGGCGTTGCGGTTGCTCGGGGTGGGGGCTGAGCGGGCCTGCATGGTGGGGGATGCGGTGACGGATGTCGAGTTCGCACATCGTGCTGGGGTGGTGGCTGTCGGCTATGCGAAGAACGCGCAGCGGGGGCGGGAGCTCGCCGCGGCAGGGGCTGATGCGGTGGTTCACAGCATGAAGGAACTGCTCGGCTGACGAGGTCTCGCAAACTGTCTGTGGGTGGGTCTACTGTGCGAGCCAAGGGGAAAACGTGACTCGGGCAAGGAGCTTTCCGATGGCAGCAAAATTGAATCCGTACATCAGCTACAACGGCAACGCGCGCGAGGCGTTCGAGTTCTACAAGGAGGTGTTCGGCGGCGAACTCGCGATGAACACCTTCGGTGAGTTCGGCGCGTCAGACTCGTCGGATGCCGACAAGATCATGCACGCCTCGCTCGAAACGCCGAGCGGCTTCACGCTGATGGGCGCGGACACGCCCGCGGAGCTCGAGTACAAGCCGGGCACCACGATGTCGGTGAGCCTGAGCGGTGACGACGGCGACGACCTCCGGGGGTACTACGAGAAGCTCGCCGAAGCCGGCACCGTCACGATGCCCCTGGAGAAACAGATGTGGGGCGACGAGTTCGGCATGGTGATCGACCAGTTCGGCGTCTCCTGGATGGTGAACATCGCCGCGCCGCAGGGCTGATTGACCAGCGAACTGCTGCACCTGCCCGACGGACGGCAGGCGCAGTACTGGAGTGTGGGCGAGGGGCCGGCCGTGTTCTTCCTGCACGGCTGCCCGGACACCCGCCATGCCGCATTCCCCGGTGCCGAAGCGGCGCGCGAGGTCGGCGTACGGCTGATCGCAGTGAATCGGCCGGGGTACGGGCAGTCCGACGCGGCCGAGTCGGATCACCTCACCGTGGCCCACGACGTCGCGGCGGTGGCGGATCTGCTCGGCGTCGAGCGATACGCCGTACTGGGGATGTCACTCGGTGGGCCGTATGCGTTGGCCTGTGCGGCGCTGCGGGCTGAGCGGGTTCGGGCAGTGGGCATGGTTGCCAGTACGGCGAACGTGCCGGAGCTGGATCCGCCGTGGCATCGCGACGATCTGACGCCGGAGAAGCAGGACTTCATCCGGAAGCTCGCGCGGCAAAGCGTCGACGAGGCGATCGCGTTGATGCGCCCCGAGTTCGAGGCGTTCGTCGCACAGCTCGATCCGGTCGGCGCCGAGGACGAAGCGCTCGCGGCGAAGTGGCTCGACGGGCTGCACCCTCTCGACCAGGCTGTGCTCGCGCGGCATGAACCAGCTGAGCTCGCCGCTGCCGCACGCGAAGCGCTGACGAACACGGCCGGATACCTCCGCGACGCCGCGATCTCCTTCAGAGCCTGGGCCTTCCGACCCGAGACGATCAGCTGTCCCACGACGATCTGGCACGGCATCGAAGATTCCAACGCGTCGATCCGCAACGCCCGCTGGCTCGCCAGCCAGATCCCCGGCGCCACGCTGGAGTTACGCCCGACCGCTCACCTCAGCACGCTGCACACCCATTGGCCTGAGCTCCTCGTCAGGCTGAAAAACAATTACTCCGGCCGATAGTCGGCCGCTACCGTCGGAGGAAGCCGGCGGAATGAGGAGAGCGTGAACGAGGTCCTGTACGACGCGGTGCGGCACAACAACTGGGCGAGCAAAGAGCTGGTCGCGTTCTGCCGCGATCAGAACCTCACCCCGGAACAGCTCGGCGCGACCGGCGTCGGCACCTTCGGAACGATCCTCCAGACGCTGCATCACATCGTCACCTGCGACGGAAGCTACCTGCGGCGCCTGGCCGACAGCAAGCAGCTCGCCTGGGCCGACGGCGGTCCGGCGGAGGCAGACTTCGACACGCTGGAGCAGTGGATCGAGGAAGCCCGCCTGCTCTGGGAGGAGGTCCTCGCCAAGGCGATCGACACCGAACGCGTCATCGTCGTCGACAACGGTCTGCGCGAATGCCGCGCCGGCATCTTCATCGCCCAGGCGCTGAACCACGCCAACCACCACCGCGAACAGGTCTGCGCCATCCTCACCGGCCTGGGCATCGAACCCCCCGACATCCAAGCCTGGGAATACGCCTGGCACACGAACCGAATCTGGGATCGCTAACCAAGGACGTCGTGCGCCCACACCTCGGTCAGCACGCGAGCGAGCATCGGGTCGGCGGACTCTGTGCAGTACGGCGTCGCCTCAACATCCTCGACCGTCGCAACGACCGGCGCGCCGAGCAACCCCCATGGCAGGACCTTGTTCGCCAGCACACCGGTCAACCGCAG
This sequence comes from Kribbella sp. NPDC006257, assembly GCF_040613535.1. NCBI lineage: Bacteria > Bacillati > Actinomycetota > Actinomycetes > Propionibacteriales > Kribbellaceae > Kribbella > Kribbella sp. NPDC006257. The sequence continues at coordinate 159,581 of NZ_JBEXSJ010000016.1, read as the reverse complement.
ATCCTTGTACGCCGGATTGTCACCCCACCAAACAGCAAACGCCTCCTGCAGCAGATCCGGAGGCACCCCAACCCAGACCCCATACGTGAGCCGGTGATCATCCGCCAGCCGGATCGGCAGCACTGCGCGAATGAAGGCGCCGACGCCTTCCGCCTGGAGCATCACCGATTCGGTGGGGGTTTCATGGCTCATCCACAGGCCCGGCGCTTGCCGCCAGTCGGGTAGCTCGAACAGCGGTGTAGGGAGGGTGAATCGCACGTTTCGGTCATGCTCGTCCACCGGCCGGCCGCAGGTTGGGCAGGGGGCGTTGGGCATGGGACGAGAGTATGGGATGCACGTGGCTGACGAGCGGGGGACTCCTGTGGAGATTCTGGTTGCCGAGGTGTGGCGGGGGTGGTTGTGGAGTGCGGTGCCTCAGGTGGTGGTGGAGCGGTCTGAAGATCGGTGGGTGACGTTTGCGCCGGTCGGTGTTGTGGGGGCTTATGCGAGTAGTCGTGGGGTGCCGGGGCGGGAGGGGTTGTCGCGGGGGGAGCGGAAGTTGGTGGCGATGGAGAGCCTGGTTTACAACGTGGTTGAGGCGCCGGCGGATCTTGCGACGTTGACGTTCCACACGCGGGGTGCGTGGTCGAGTGTCAATCTCGGCTGGAAGGACGGCGAGTTCGTCGGGTGGTATGTGAACTTCGAGCAGCCGTACGAGGAAACGCAGTACGGGTTGGAGACGATGGATCTGGTTCTGGATCTGCTGATCGATCCGGACGGCAACCCGCAGGTGAAGGACGAGGACGACTACGCGGCGGCGGTCGAGCGGGGGATCCTCGAAGCGACGCCCGATCTGGAGCAAGAGAAGGCTCGCGTACTACGTGAGCTCAGCGCCGGCCGAGGCCCTTTCGACCCGGCTTGGATCACCTGGCGCCCCGACCCGGCCTGGCCGATCCCCATTCTCCCAAATGAGTTCCGCGCGGGCGGCTCCGCCTGGTCGGTCAACCGTCGTACTGCTTGACCAACGTGCGAGGAGCCTGGCATCTCCACCCGTCGGTGAGTACGTCGTCTTGGCTAGCCATGAGTACGGCGTACCAGATCTGCTGACTCCGGTACAGGGGTTACCGGTACGCCGTTGTCGAACCAGCTCACCAAGTTCGCGACGACGAGGCCGCCCATGGCGTCACGGGTCGGGACGCTCGCGGAGCCCACGTGGGGGAGCAGTACCGCGTTGTCGACCTCCAGGAGGCCGGGGTGAACCTTGGGTTCGTGTTCGAAGACGTCGAGGCCCGCGCCGAGAATCGTCTTGGAGCGTAGGGCTTCCACCAGCGCGGCCTCGTCGACGACAGATCCGCGGGCGACGTTGATCAGGATGCCGTCCGGCCCGAGCGACTGCAAGACTTCAGCGTTTACGAGGTGTCGCGTCTCGTCGCCACCAGGGACGACGATGGTCAGGATGTCCACCGCGGCGGCCAGTTCGAGCAGCGTGGGGTAGTAGCGGTAGGCGACGTCCTTGTGATGACGGTTGTGGTAGGCAACGGAAACGCCGAACGGCTCGACCCGGCGAGCGATCGCTTCGCCGATCCTGCCGAGCCCGATGATGCCCATCGTGCGACCGTTCAGGGTCGACGGCGTCAACGGATACGGTCGCTCGAGCCACTTCCCGGCCCGCAGATACCGCTCGGCCTGCGGAAGCTGGCGAACCGTCATCAGCAGCAACCCGAGAGCAGTATCGGCCACCTCATCATCGAGTACGCCGGGAGTGTTCGTCACCACGACGCCGCGCTCGGCCGCCGCCGTCGCGTCGATCTTGTCGTATCCGACTCCGAAATTCGCCACGAGCTGGAGCGAGGGGAACCGATCGAGGAAGGGGCCGTCGATCGGCGTACCGGCTCCTGCCACGGCAACGATGTCCTTGGCCCGCTCGGCCAGCACGGCATCCGGGTCGTCCGCCTCCCAGAGCCGGATCACCTCGAAGCGGCCGTCCAGCCCGGCCTGCACCGAGCGGTTCATCGGACCAGGCATCAACACGGTGGGCAGCGCCATCAATGCTCCTCTGAAGTTCACTACCGCCAAATGTTCGTCAACACAGCGCTCGATCAACCCTAGTATCGAAGAGGGACGAGTAAGGAGCCGGCCATGATCATCGACTGCGCGTACTACTTGGACGGCCGCCGCCAGCACGTCGGGGCGATGTCGATCGAGGATGCCGCCGAACACTGCCGGGAAGGCGGGTTCGTCTGGCTCGGGCTCTTCGATCCGACGCCCGCCGAACTCGACGAGGCGAGCAAGTGCTTCGGGCTGCACGAACTCGCGGTCGAGGACGCGCAGACGTTCCATCTACGGCCGAAGGTCGAGCCGTACGAGGGTGACATCCGGCTCGTCATCCTGCGCACCGCCCGGTACGACGACGAGCGCGAGGAGGTCGACTTCGGCGAGGTGAGCGTGTTCGTCGGGCCGTCCTTCGTGATCACCGTGCGCGAAGGGGTCGCGAGCGAGTTGCACGGCGCCCGGACCCGGCTCGAACAGCGGCCCGAGCTGCTGGAGAACGGGACGAACTCGGTGCTCTGGGCAATCCTGGACCAGGTGGTCGACACCTACGGACCGGTGGTCGCCGAGTTGGAGCGCGACATCGAGGAGGTCGAGCGGACGGTGTTCGCGGGGACCGTGGCGCCGACCGAGCGGATCTACTTCCTGCGCCGCGAGGTGACGGACTTCTACCGCGCGGTGCACCCGCTGCTCGCAGTACTGGCGACCATCGAACGCGGTGCGCGCAACACCGGGCTGCTCCCGTACTTCCGCGACGTCCACGACCATCTGGTCCTGGTGAACGAGGAGGTCGCCGCCCAGCGCGACCTGCTCGCCACAGTTCTGGAGGCGAACATGGCGGTCATCTCAGTGGAGCAGACCAAGGTGAGTGTCCAGCAGAACGCCACCATCGAACAGCTCACCGTCCTCGCCACCGTCTTCCTCCCCCTCACCTTCGTCACCGGCTTCTTCGGCCAGAACTTCGGCTGGCTCGTCGACCACGTCAACCACGAGTGGGACTTCATCGTCCTGGGCCTCGGCGGCCTACTTCTCCCCTGCATAGCCCTCTTCCTCTGGATCCACCGCCAACGCTCTACCCGAAAAACCACCTGACCCCTGGCTAGGCTGCGGGGATGGATCCGCGGTTGATTGTGGTCAGGGGGCCGTCCGGTGCTGGGAAGAGCTCTGTGGTGGAGGGGATGAGGGCGGCGTACGGGCGGGGGGTGGCGTGGATCGAGCAGGATCACGTGCGGCGGACGATGTTTCAGGAGGATCGGGAGCCGGACGGGGCCAATATCGCTGCGATCGGGTTGTTGGCGGAATTGGCGTTGGAGCGGGGGTTCCATGCGGTTGTGGAGGGGATCCTGCCGACGGACCGGTACGGCGGGATGCTCTGCGAGTTGGTCGAGAGGCATCCGGCGTACGTGTACTTCCTGGACATTTCGTTCGATGAGACGGTGCGGCGGCATGGGACGCGGGGGAAGGCGAGTGCGTTCGGGGCGGACGCGATGCGGGAGTGGTATCGCGGGCACGATCCGCTCGGCGTACCAGGGGAAGTGATCATCGACGAGAGCAGCACGCTGGCGGAGACGGTCCGTCGGGTGCTCAGCGATACCGGGTTAGCTGCAGGGACAGGTTAAGTCGTGGTCAAGGAGATGCGCTGAGTAGTGGTGGTTGAGTAGGTTGCGGGGATGTCTTTGAAGGATCTCGTCTATGCCCTGTACGCACGCCGGGTTCGCAGCCACCTGAAGGGCCGGCCGTTGCCGGAGCACATCGGGATCGTGATGGACGGGAACCGGCGGTGGGCGCGCGGCAAGGGGCATGCGAATCCGAGCGTCGGCCATCGGTACGGCGCGTTGCACGTCGAGAAGGTGCTCGGCTGGTGCGAGACCGCCGGCGTCAACCACGTGACGGTCTTCCTCTGCTCCACCGAGAACCTCGTCAAGCGCGGCGACGCCGAGGTCGCGTACCTGATGGAGGTCACCGAAGAAATCGTTGCCAGCCGCCTCTCCCAGCCGGGCGGTCGCTGGCAGGTCCACATCGCCGGTCTGCTCGACCTGCTGCCGGACAGCACCGCGCACGCCCTGAAGAAGGCGGTCGAGGCGACGAAGGACTGCGCGACCGGCAACCACATCACGCTCGCGATCGGGTACGGCGGCCGCCAAGAGGTCGTCGAAGCGGTCCGTTCCCTGCTGGAGTCCGAGGCCGACGCCGGCAACGACCTCAACACCCTCGCCGAGACCTTGGACGGCGACGACATCACCAAGCACCTCTACACGGTCGGCCAGCCGGATCCCGACCTCATCATCCGCACCAGCGGCGAACAGCGGATGTCGAACTTCCTCCTCTGGCAGAGCGCGTACTCCGAGCTCTACTTCTGCGAGGCCTACTGGCCGGCCTTCCGCGAGGTCGACTTCCTCCGCGCCCTCCGCTCGTACGCCGACCGGCACCGCCGCCGCGGCGCGTAGTACCGGTGCTCAGCCGCAGTCTTTCGGACTGTATTCGTCCATCGTCACGATTTCGTTGGCCTCACCAAGGCCGACCTTCCACCGCAGGACCTGACCCGGCTCGAGGTCTTTCAGCTCCGTCACGGTGAAGGTGATGTCTTTGGCATTCGACCAGCCATTGTCCTTCTTGCCCTGCAATTGGTAGTGCCGGGTCACGTCGAGTTCCGGGACCGGCGACTGCGGCTTCCATTTGCCCGCACCTTCGACCAGCGGGAACTGCACGATGCCCTTCGGCGACTTCGGGTTGGACCACTCCACCAGCACCGTCTCCGGATCGGTCTTGAGCCTGCCGAGCTGGACCAGCTTCAGCTTGTCGATGTCGCCCTTGCAGTCCTGCAGTACGACGACCGTCCGGCCGGCGTCGTCCACGCTCAGCCCGATCGTGCCGGACTGACCCGGCCCACAACCGGTCAGCACGCCGCCGGCGATCAGCATCAGGAGGAGGATCCAGGCGGGGCGGCTGCGCATCCGCTCATGCTAGGGGTCAGAGGGAGCTGAGGTCCTCGAAGATCAGGGCGGTTCGGGTGGCCAGGACCTCGGGGATGGCCTGGAGTTTCTCCAGGACGACCCGGCGGAGGCCCTCGTTGTCGGCGGCCCGGACCAGCAGGATGGCGTCGAAGTCGCCGCCGACGAGGGCCATGTGCTTGACCTCGGGGATCGCCTGGAGCTGAGCGCGCAGGGTGCGCCAGGAGCTTTGACGGAGACTGAGCGTCACGTACGCCGAGGTTGCCAGCCCCAGTTTCAACGGGTCCACCGTTGCCGTGAATCCGGTGATCACCCCGGTCTGGGTGAGCCGTTCGACGCGGGCGTAAGCGTTTGCGCGGGAGATGTGCACCTGATCGGCGAGCGCCCGGATCGACATCCGGCCGTCCTTGCCGAGCGCCTCGACGAGCTGCCGGTCGACCTCGTCGAGAGCCGGCGCGACGAAATGGGCGGCCATCTGTCCAGCTTCCACCGACGCGGGCGACTCCAGATCAGACAAAATGCGCGCTCACTTCTCTAGCGATGACCGAATGTCTCGTCATTTTCCCAGCTATGGATCCGTTTGGCCAGAAGTACGACGATGAGCCATCCGTCCGTCTCCCTGCGCAGGAGGGTCCATGACTACCGTCGAGGAGCGTTTGCTCCCCTCCGCCGAACCGATCCGGTTGATCGACGAACACGGCGTACCGCACGACCATTCGCAGTACCGGCTGCCCGCTGAGCAGACCCTGGTCGACGGTTACGCGCAGTTGGTCAAGGGCCGCCGGATCAACGACCAGGCCGGCGCGCTCGTCCGGCAGGGCCGCCTCGCGGTCTACCCGTCATCGCACGGGCAAGAGGCCTGCCAGGTCGCGGCGACGATGGTGCTGCGCGACCAGGACTGGCTGTTCCCGACGTACCGCGACACCGTGTCGATCATCAGCCGTGGGGTCGACCCGATCGAGACGCTCACGCTGCTGCGCGGCGACTGGCACTCCGGGTACGACCCGTACGACCGGCATGTCGCTCCGCAGGCCACGCCGCTCGCGACGCAGTTGATCCACGCTGTCGGGGTCGCGCACGCCGCCAGACTCAAGGGCGAGGACACCGTCGTGATGGCGTTGTGTGGGGACGGTGCGACCAGCGAGGGCGACTTCCACGAGGCGCTCAACTTCGCCGCCGTTTTCAAGGCGCCGGTGGTGTTTTTCATTCAGAACAACGAGTATGCGATCTCCGTACCGCTCGCTCGGCAGACGATCGCGCCTTCTCTTGCGCACAAGGGGATCGGGTACGGCGTACCGGGGGAGCGGGCCGATGGCAACGACTTGGCCGGCCTGCTCGCAGTACTGGGACAGGCTGTCGACAAGGCGCGGAATGGCGAAGGGCCGCAGCTGATCGAGGCACACACATATCGCGTGCAGGCGCACACGAACGCGGACGACGCCACCCGCTACCGCAACGACGCCGAGGTCACGCCATGGCTCGAGCGCGATCCGCTGAAGCGACTCGAGACCTATCTGTTCGAACGCGGTCTACTGAACGAGGCTTCGAAGAAGCAGGCTGTGGCTGCCGCTGACGAAGCTGCTGAGGCGTTGCGGCTCGGGCTGATGGAAGAGGTCCAGCCGGATCCCGCGGAGCTGTTCGACTACCTGTACGCCGAGAAGACGCCGCAGCTCCGAGAGCAAGCCGCCTTCCTTCAGGACGAGCTCGCCCGGGAGCACCAGTGAGCACTCTGGTGAAGTTGACGATGGCGCAGGCGTTGAACCAGGCGCTGCGGGATGCGATGACGGCTGACGACACTGTGCTGATGTTCGGTGAGGACGTCGGGGCGCTCGGTGGGGTCTTCCGGATCACCGACGGGCTGACCGCGGAGTTCGGCGAGGACCGGTGTTTCGACACGCCGCTGGCCGAGTCGGGCATCGTCGGGATGGCGGTCGGGCTGGCGATGAACGGGATGCGGCCGGTTGTCGAGATGCAGTTCGACGCGTTCGGGTACCCGGCGTTCGAGCAGGTCGTGTCGCATGTCGCGAAGATGCGGAACCGGACCCGCGGCCGGGTCGCACTGCCGATGGTGATCCGGATGCCGTACGCCGGTGGCATCGGCGGGGTCGAGCACCACTGCGACTCGTCCGAGAGCTACTACGCGCACACCCCGGGGCTGACCGTGGTCGCGCCGGCGACGGTCGCGGACGCGTACACCCTTCTCCGCAAGGCGATCGAGTTCCCCGACCCGGTGATCTTCATGGAGCCGAAGAAGCTCTACTGGGCCAAGGAAGAGGTCGACCTGACCGTCGAGCAGCCGGGGATCGGGACCGCCGTCGTACGCCGGGAAGGGCGCGATGCGACTCTGATCGCCTATGGTCCGTCGGTGCCGATCGCGCTCGAGGCCGCCGAGGTGGCTGCCGCGGATGGACGGTCGCTGCAGGTCGTTGATCTGCGGTCGATCGTGCCGTTCGACGACGAGACGGTCTGCGCGGCGGTTCGTAGTACGGGCCGGGCGGTTGTTGTTGCGGAGGCGAGTGGGTTCGCGAGTGTGTCGTCGGAGATCGTGGCGCGGGTGACCGAGCGGTGCTTCCACTCGCTGGCGGCGCCGATCCGGCGGGTGACCGGGTTCGACATCCCGTACCCGCCGCCGAAGCTGGAGCGGCACCAGTTGCCGGGCGTGGATCGCATTCTCGACGCGGTCGACGACCTGCAGTGGGAGGACTCGTGAGCACGCAGACGTTCCTGCTGCCGGATCTCGGTGAGGGGCTGACCGAGGCGGAGATCGTGCGCTGGCTGGTCGCGGTGGGCGACGTGGTCGCGGTCGACGCGCCGGTCGCCGAGGTCGAGACCGCCAAGTCGGTCGTCGAGGTGCCGTCGCCGTACGCCGGTGTCGTCGCCGAACTCCACGGTGACGCCGGGACCACGATCGACGTCGGCAAACCGCTGATCACGATCGGCATCCTCGCCCCCGCCGCCGAAACCTACCGCGAGGAAGAAAAAGCCGGCTCCGGCAACGTCCTCATCGGCTACGGAACCCCTGAAGGCGGGGCAAACGGCCGCCGTCGCCGCCGGAAAACGTTTGCGTCGGATGGCATCGCCGGACGGCCCGCGGACGCGCGCGAGGCGACCGCGCCGGCAAGCTCGGCCGACGCCGGTGCGGCGCGAGTGCCTTTGGTGATTTCGCCGTTGGTGCGGCGGCTTGCGCGGGATGCTGGAGTGGATCTGAGCGAGGTGGGTGGGTCTGGGGCTGGTGGCGTGATCGTCCGCAAAGATGTAGATGCGGCGATTGCCGCTGGTAGGCAGGCTGAGCCGGCGGCGGCTTCTGCTGTTGCACGGGTTCCGGCTGAGCGGACTGGGTTGGCCGAGTTGCGGCGGGTGGGGATGTCTGGGTTCCGGAAGGCGGTGGCGGCGACGTTGAGTCGGAGCCGGGCTGAGATTCCGGAGGCTACTACCTGGGTGGATGTGGATGCGACGGCGTTGGTCGAGCTGCGGGAGTCGTTGCGGACGGCAACTGATGCGGGACCCGGATTGCTGGCGTTGATGGCGCGGTTCGTGGTGGCGGGATTGCAGAAGTATCCGGAGTTGAACGGGTTCGTCGACACCGAGCGCGAGGAGCTGGTTCAGTACGACGGGGTGAACCTTGGGTTGGCGGCGCAGACGGAACGCGGGCTCGTCGTACCGGCTGTTGCGAACGCGCATGCGCTCACGGCGCGCGGGCTCGATGCCGAGATCCGGCGGCTGACAGCGTCGGCGCGGGAGGGGAAGCTGACGACGCGGGAGTTGTCCTGCGGCACGTTCACGCTGAACAACTACGGCAGCTTCGGGGTCGACGGGAGCGCGGCGATCATCAACCACCCGCAGGTCGCGATCCTCGGCGTCGGCCGGATCATCGACCGACCCTGGGTGGTGGACAGTGAACTGGCGATCCGCAAGCTCACGCAGCTCTCGCTCGTCTTCGACCACCGGGTCTGCGACGGCGGCGTGGCAGCAGGTTTCCTCCGCTTCGTCGCCGACGCCTTCGAGAACCCCGCCTCAGCCCTAGCCGACCTCTGAATCAGCGGAGTTGGCGGGGGCGGAGGCCTATCAGGATGGCTCGGAGGCCGGCGTTGAAGCGGGCTTGGGGGCCGGCTAGGTCTTCGCGGTTGAGGTAGGCGGCGAGGGTGGCGGCGCCTACGCCTAGCTGGTCGCCGGCGGCGTCGGCCCATTGTTGTTCGGTCATGCCGCTGCGCTGGACGGTCGCCGTCCAGGCGGCATCGGTGACCGCGGCTCCGACGACGTAGTGGAAGACCGCGGAGACAGCCGCATCGAGGTGGACGCCCTTGAATCCGGCTGTGTGCAGGATCGTCAGCACGCGTTCGGCGTACGCCTGATAGTTCGGCCCGAGTCCCGCATGGCTCGCGAGCAGCTGTGGCGCCCAGGCGTGCTGCCCGAGTACGTCGTACGCCGCTCGCGCGAGCACGGTGAGCCGATCACGCCAGTCGCCCTCGTCGGCAGGCACCAGCGCCTCGCCGATCACGGTGTCGACGACGAGCTCGAGCAGGTCGTTCTTGTTCGCGACCCGCCAGTACAAGGCCGACGTCGCGGCCGTCCCGAGCTCGGTCGCCATCCGGCGCATCGACAGTTTGTCGAGCCCGTCGCGATCCAGCAGCTCGATCGCCGTCCGGACGATGTCGTCCCGGCTCAACGGCGCCCGCGTCTGCCCCGGCTCCGCGCGCAGCCAGACCGATCCCAGTGCTGTTCTCTCGTCCGCTTCCCGTGCCACGGTCGGACAATACAGTGTTTCAGGAAGTGACACGCTGTATCAGAAAAGCCGATGGCCGATCCCCGTGGGACCGGCCATCGGCGAACCAGGTCAGCTGTCGATCTGGGTCTGCAGTGCGGTGGCGTACGTCGCGACCTCGGCGTACACGCCCGGGTTGCCGGCGTCCGCGCAGCCGATGCCCCACGAGACGATGCCGAAGAGCCGGCCGTTCAGGACCAGCGGACCACCGGAGTCGCCCTGGCAGGAGTCCTTGCCGCCGCTCTTGTAGCCGGCGCAGATCTCGCCGTTGGCGACGTAGCCGTCGCTGGCGTACACCTGGCCGCAGTACGCGTCACCGAGGACCGGGACGAGGACCTTCTGGAAGCGGTCCGCGGGGCCGGTGCCCTCGGTGTCGCCCCAGCCATAGACGGTCGACTGGGCGCCGACCGCGTCCGCGGCGCGGCTGGTCTCCAGCGGCAGCGTGGCGACCCCGGTGAACGGCGTGCTCAGCGTCATCACCGCGACGTCGTGACCGGCCACCCGACCGTACTGCGGGTCCTTCCAGATCTTGGAGATCTTCGAGGTCTTGCCGCCGGTGCTGACCTGCAAGTTGTCCCGGCCCTGGATCGCGGTGTACGTGCTGCGGGCCTCCTCGACGCAGTGCGCGGCGGTGACGATCTTGTTCGCCTTCACCAGCGTCGCGCCGCACCACTGGCCGTACCGGTCGGGCGAGCCGCTGTTGTTCAGCGCGATGGCCCAGGGCGCCTGCGCGGTGCTGGCCAGCGATCCACCGACGATGTTGGTGGTGGGCGGTGGGGTCCGGGCTTCAGCGGTGCCGACGGCGCCGGCGGAAGCGAGGGCGACCGCGGCCGCGACGAGAGCCGCACGGGCGAACTTGAGCTTTCCTGTCATGTTTCACACTCCAGGGTGAACAATGTGGCCGCAAGGGCGGAGCAGCCATGTGCGGAGAAGAGTCACCCGCGCACAGTCCGTAGCGCAAGCGATTGCTTGGGCACATCGGTGACGTCGCAGTCCTGTGTCACATTGGCATGGCTTCTTCTCGCCTCGAATGTAGTCTTGTAACTGTTACCGGCGTCCGCGATAGTTGCACACGCGGGCTATTGCATAAGCGCCATGCTGCCTCATGCAACGGTAGCGATCAAGGGCGGGGCCGAGGAGGAGCAGTGGGACTACCGGATGGCGCCGCCGAGGCGCGCGCGCAAGGCTGGCGGACGCTGGCGGCGCTGCATGCCCGGATCGAGGACGAGCTGGAGCGCGCGCTGCAGAAGCAGCACGGGCTGTCCGTCAGTGAGTACAGCGTGCTCGACGTGCTCGCGCGGCAGGACGACTACCACCTGCGAATGAACCAGCTCTCAAACGCGGTGGTGCTCAGCCAGTCCGCAACGACCCGTCTGGTCAACCGTCTTGAGGACCGCAAGCTGCTCGAGCGCTACCTGTGCCCGACAGACCGCCGCGGCATCTACACCGAGGTCACCCGGGCCGGCCGTGACCTGCTGGACCAGGCCCAGCCGACGCACGACGCGGTACTGACTGCTGCTCTCGACAAGGCAGCTGAGCTTCCTGAGCTCTCTCCGCTGGTCGACGCCTTGGCAAAGCTGGCTCTGCCCGTCAGCTGACAGCGGCTGTGGGTTGGCTGAAGATGTCGGCTCGATCCTGGTCCGGTGGGGAGTCCGCTGGTCAGGATCGGGGGTATGGGTGAGATCAGCGAACGGGCCGCTGTCGGGCGGTTGCATGACCGGCTGGGCTTCGGCTTGGGGCCTGGGGATGCGGCAGCTGGGTACGACGCTGCCGTACGACGGTTGCTCGCGGCGGCCGATGAGAGTGCAGCGAAGCCGGCGCCTGAACTGAAGGCACCGGTCGACCGACCCGGCAAGGGCGAGAAGCTCAGTAAAGAAGCGAAGAAGGCTGCGAACAAGGCCCGGGTTGCCCAAGAAGTGCAGGTGACCGGGTGGTGGCTCGACCGGATGGTGTCGAGCGGGGGAGCGGTCAACGGGCCCGCCGGTGCAGCTACTGAGCGGCTGACCTGGTTCTGGCATGGGCACTTCGCGACCAGTGAGCAGAAGGTACGGAGCCCGCAGTTGATGCTGGCGCAGAACCAGACGTTCCGGAAGTTTGCTCGGGGGAGTTTCACCGAGCTGGCGCGGGCGCTCGTGGTGGATGCGGCGATGATCCGGTGGCTGGACGGCAACGACAACCGGGAAGGATCGCCGAACGAGAACCTGGCGCGGGAGTTTCTCGAACTCTTCACGTTGGGAATCGGGCACTATGCCGAGACCGACGTGTTCGAAGGCGCCCGGGCGTTGACCGGGTGGACGATTCGGCGGAACTCCACGGAAGCGCGATTCGTGCCTTCGAGGCATGACTCCGGGTCGAAGACGATGCTGGGAAAGACCGGCAACTTCGACGCGAAAGGGTTCGTGGATCTCGCGCTGGCCAAGCCGGACTCGGCGCCGTTCGTGATCGGGCGGCTGTGGTTCCGGCTGGTGTCGGCGACTCCGCCGAGCGCCGCGACGATGGAGCGGCTGGTGGCGGCGTACGGCGTACGGCGTGACATCGGTGCGGTGCTGAAGGCGATCGTTGCGGAATCTGCCTTCAGGGACAGTACTTCGACGTTGGTGAAGCAACCCGTTGAGTGGGCGGTCGGGTTGATGCGGGCCCTCGGAGTGCAACCTTCCAGGCTTGATGACAAGACTCGGGTGAAGGTGCTCACGGGGTTGCGGGGGATGGGGCAGTTGCCGTTGCGGCCGCCGAGTGTCGGGGGTTGGCCGTCGGGTGGGAGTTGGCTGACCACGTCCGCCGGAGTGACTCGGTTGCAGCTTGCGCTCTTGCTGGCAAGGAATGCCGAGCTCGGTCAGTTGCAGAAGTCCAGCGCGCGCGTCGACGGCGTACGGGCTCTGCTCGGGGTCGATCACTGGTCCACGCGGACCAGGGATGCACTGGCCGGCGTGACCGAACCTGCGCAACTGGTTGCTGTTGCGGCTTGTGCGCCCGAATACGTAGTGAGCGGTTGAGGAGAATCATGGACAACCTGACGCGACGCCGGTTCCTGACGATGAGTGGGGTGACGGCTGCGGGTGCGCTCGCGGTTGGAGCGACCCAGGTGAGCTGGTCCGATCTGATGAATGCGGCGGTGCGGAATCCCTTGCAGAGTGGGGATTCCGTGCTGGTCGTGGTGACGCTGTACGGCGGGAACGACGGGTTGAACACGGTGATTCCGGCCGGCGATCCGGCGTACCAGAAGGCGCGGCCCGACTTGGCGTATCAGGCGGACGAAGTACTGGATCTCGGGGACGGGCTGGCGCTCAATCCGGGCTTGAAGGGGTTAAAGGGGTTCTGGGACGACAAGTCACTCGCGATCGTGCGGGGCGTCGGGTATCCGGATCCGGATCGCAGTCACTTCCGGTCGATGGCGATCTGGCAGACCGCATCGCCGAAGACGCCGGTGCCGACCGGGTGGCTCGGGCGCTGGCTCGATGCGACCGGTGCGGATCCGTTGCACGCGGTGTCGGTCGAGCCGACGCTGCCGCCGTTGTTAGCAGGGGCGACGACGGCGGCAGCGTCACTACCTGTGCGCGGGTTGAAATTGCCTGGCGGGAAAATCGGTACTGCGTTTGCTGCGCTGGGCGAGCCGAGTTCTGGCGAGGAGCACTGGCAGGCGTTGGCGTCCAAGTCGCTGCGGGATTTGCAGGAGGCGGTTCGGGTGCTGGGTGGTGCGGTGCACGATCAGGCGGAGACTCCGGATGATGAGGACGACGAGAAGACTCGCGGGGCTTCTGCGGGTGGTGGGTCTGCCTTGGGGGCTCAGTTGGAGTTGGTGGCTGGGTTGGTCGAGGCGAGGGTGCCGACTCGGGCGTACTCGGTTTCGCTGGGTGGTTTCGATACGCATGCCGATGAAAGGGGCACTCAGCAACGATTGCTGGGTGAGCTCGATGGTGCGTTGACGCCTTTTGTGCAACGGATGCGGAAGAGCGATCGGGGGCGGCAGGTCGTCGTACTGGTGTATTCGGAGTTCGGTCGGCGGGTGCACGCCAATGGGAGTGACGGGACGGATCACGGGACGGCTGGGCCGCTGTTCGTGATCGGCGATCGGGTGAAGGGTGGGTTCTTCGGGGAGCAGCCGAGTCTGACCGATCTGGACAATGGGGATCTCAAGGCGACGACTGATTTCCGGGATGTCTACGGGACCGTACTGCGGGATGTGCTCGGGGCTGATGCGGGGAAGGTTCTTGACGGGTACGACGGTCAGGTTGCCGGGTTGCTGAAGGTTTGAGTTGTTGGCAACGTGAGGCGGAAGGCGGCGCCCGGGTGACCGTCGGATCGGTCGAGGCAGACGAGTTCACCGCCGTGTGCGCGGGCGAATCCTCTGGCAATCGGTAGACCGAGACCGGAGCCTCGGCTGGCGTCGCCGTGCACCAGGCGTTGGAAGATCCGCTCTCTGTCTTCTGGTGGAACCCCTGGACCGTTGTCCTGGACAACTATCTCGGCTTCGTGATTGTGGATGATGCGGACCTCTACTTCACCAGTGCCGGCGGTGGCGTGGCGGGCGTTGTCCAGGAGGTTGGCGAGAATCTGGGTGAGGCGGTCGGGGTCGGCGTACAGGGTGACGTCGGGGCCGGTGAGGGTGATCTTCAGGGCGGGCGCCACCAGGTGGAGGCGGTCGAGTTGGGTGGTGGCGATCTCGTGCAGGCTGACCGGGCGGCGGCGGAGTTCGAGGCCGGCGTCGATGCGGGCGAGTTCGAGCAGGTCGGCGATCAGGGTGCCGGCCCGGCGGGATTCGCGGACCAGGAGTAGTTCCAGTTCCTCGCGGCGTTGGGTGGGGGTGTCAGGAGTCAGCTGGAGCAGGGTTTCTGCTGCGGACTGGAGGCCGGCTACCGGCGTACGGAGTTCGTGGGCGGCGTCGGCGACGAACTGGCGCATCCGTTGTTCGGAGCCGCGGGCGGTGTGTTCGGCGCCCTCGAGGGAGTCGAGCATCTCGTCGAAGGCGGCGGCGGTGCGGCCGAGCTCGGTGTCGGTGCGGGTCGGTTGGAGTCGTCCGCCTCGTCGGCCGGCGGCGATGGAGCGGGCGAGCGAGGTCATCGCGTCGAGCGGGGCCAGGGCGAAGCGCATGCCGAGGATGAGGGCGAGGGCGGTGATGAGCAGCGCCGCGGCACCGGAGAGGAAGAGGACACGGCGGAGGGTGCGGCTGGCGCCGTCGAGCAGGGAGGTGTCTGAGGTGAGGACGAGGGTGGCGCCGCGGGTGCGCTGACCGCCCTGCAGGGTGGTGCGGACCTCGCGGATCTGGCCGGTCGGCTCGATCGGTGGGGCGCCGAATTGCTGGCCGGTGCGGAGGGTGAGCGTCACGCGGATGCCGTCGGCGTCGATTCGGCGGACGAGGTTGGTGGGGGCGACGTTCTGGCGGGCGAGCTGCTGGGCGAGTTGAGCACGGCCGTTGAGCAGGGTGTTGAGGTTCCGCTCGGCCTGAGCGTCGAAGATCGCTTTCACCGCCAGACCGGTGATCGGCAGGACTATCAGGAGAACGACGAGCGCCGTCAGAGTCACCCGCCGCCGCAAAGACACAGTCCGCAGTTTTGTCGGTGAAGGCTGAAGGGTCGGCAGCGACACGGTTGGCTCGCTCATGGGGTGGGGGCTCGGAGGATGTAACCGGAGCCTCGGATGGTGTGGAGGAGGCGGGGGCCGGTGGATTCGAGTTTGCGGCGGAGGGCGCTGACGTGGACCTCGACCAGGTTGGCGGCGTAGTCGTCGTAGCCCCAGACGGCGGCGAGGATCTGTGCCTTGCCGACAACCTTGTCCCGGCGGCCGGCCAGGAAGGTCAGGAGTTTGAGTTCGGTGGCGGTCAGGTCGATGGGCTGACCGGCGCGGGTGACCGAGTTCGCCTCGATGTCGATCAGGAGGTCGCCGATCTCCAGCACTGTGCGAAGGCGGCCCATACGGCGGAGTACGGCCTCGACGCGGGCGATCAGCTCGGCCAGGACGAACGGCTTCACCACGTAGTCGTCGGCGCCGGTCCGGAGACCGTGGAGCCGGTCCTCGACGGCGTCCCGGGCGGTCAGCAGGACGATTCCGGCGCTCGACAGACGGCGTACGAGCTCCAGCAGTTCGAATCCGTCGCGCCCGGGCAGCATCACGTCGAGCAGCACGAGATCCGGCCGGAAGGAGGCGAGGTCGCGCTCGATCGAGCTGCCGTCGGGGCGCGTCAGGACGAGGCACCCGGTCTCTTCCAGGGCGATCCCGACCGCGGTCCGGATCGCCTCCGCGTCCTCGACCACCAGGACCCTCGCCGCCATCCGCCCATCGTCGCATCCGATCCCGGAACCCGCCGAGCCCACCACGGCAACCTTCAGCAGAACTTCAGCGGCGTGAGTATGGTCGAAGGAGGCGGAAGGATCAGGTGATGAAGCGAGCGACCCGCGTGAGGGCGTACGTCTGGCTGATGGGTAGCTGCCTGACTCTGATCGGCCTGGCCTGGTTCGTGGTGCGCCTGATCTCGGTACCGGTTGCGATCGGCATGAGCTGCGTTGCCGCCGTCATCCCACCCATCGCCGTCATCGTTGCCAACCGCCCCGACGACTGAGGCAGCTTCAGCCGGGATCTGTTCGATGGGAGGCGCGGCGGGTGCCGTTGTGGTCGACGTGGAAGATGTAGCCGTGGGGGCTGGTCCATTCGAGGGTGTGTTTGCTGATGCGGCGGACCTTCCAGTGGCCGTGGGTCTTGAGGCGGTGGCTGAAGCGGCGTAGTGGGGTGAGGTTGTCGGTGGTGGTTTGTTCTGTCGGGCTTTCCGGCGTGTAGGGCTGGATGTGGTCGAGGTCGGTGGAGCTGGTGGTTTCTCCGGTGCCGTAGGGGAACTGCTCGACGGGGTAGCGCAGATCGATGTGCTCGCGGATGTGGGTGGGGATCTCGTAGGCGTGCACGCTGGCGGCCGTGTTGAGGTCGATCACCGGGCGCACGACGATGCGGTGATGGCCGAGGAGTTCCTCGAGTCGGTCCGCATAGACAGGTCCGTAGCCTTCGACCCGTGCGACACCGCCACCGGCGAGGAGCGTCTCGTCGGTGATGTGCAGGTTGACCACGGTCTGGTAGGTCCGCCGTCGGTCAGGATGATCGCGCCGAGCGGCGTCGATCGTGCGGCGGAGTTCCTGGCGTGCGGCAGCGTCGTCGATCGGCGCCGGAGGTGGGGCCGCATCGAGCGTTCGGTCGCAGTCCTCCGGATCTTGATCGGCCGGGTCCGGACGAGGTATGTCGCGATCGGCTTCGTCGTCCGCGCCGGACCCGTCGTCGACAGCGTCCAGGAGGGCCGCGGAGGCGGCCGTGGCGGTGGGCTGGGTGGTGTCGGCGAGGCGCTGGGCGGCTGCGGCGAGGAGATCGGCGGCGAGTTCGGGGTCGGCCAGGAGGCCGGCCGCCTTCGCGCGGCGTTGGTCGAGAGAGGCGCCATCACCCAGGGCGGCCAGGGCCTTGGCGAGTTGGGCGATGGTGGCATCCAGTTGGATGACGTCGCCGGTTGCGGCCTTGATGAACAAGGTGGTGGTTCCGTGGTCGTCGGTGCGGCCGACCCACACGCCACGTTCCTTCGCCATTTCTTCTGCTTTCGCCTTGGCGGCGTCGGGATCGGCGTCCCAGCTCGCGGCCTTGATGATCTTCTTCAACTGCAGCAAGGTCACCGAGTCGATGATGTCGGCGACTCGACGGTCCACGATCGCGGCAGCTTCCAGCGACAGCGTTACGCAGTCCTGAGCCAGTTGCAGAGCCTTCCACCCGGTTGCGTCGCCGGCCCGGACCCGTTCCCAGGTGAGCGGGAACCGGTACTCCAACGCGACCGACTGACCGATGAACATCGCTGCTGAGCCGGCCGACCGGCCGATCACGGCGCCGAACTCGGCGGCGGCGAATTCCGCGATCTCCGGGCAGCCGACGCCGCCGTACACGCGCGTTTGTTCACCGCCGGGCAGGCCGTCGTCGCGGACTCTGGCGGGCGACGGGTGCAGGCGGGCGAAGTGCTGGGCCGACAAGATCAATTCGAGTTCGCTTCGCCGCTGCAGCTCATGGGCAGCAGCGGCCCGGGCGAGGGTCTCGGCGGCGTCGCAGTCAGCGAACTCGAAGGCGGGGAACATGTGTTCGACTATACGCCGCACGGGTGTTAGGCAACAAATGGGGAAGAGGCCGGTTTGCCTTGTCCACAAGGGGAAACGTCACACCCGACCGGGAGGCAAAAGCGTGTAGGTCAAGAGGGGGTCGGATCGAGGAAGAGGTGGCGGACGGTGGGGAACTCGCGGCGTACCTGGGTGTCGATCTGGTCGGCGAGTTGCTCGATCGCGGCGCCGGTGGTCTCGGAGTCGTCGAGGTCGACCCGGACGACGACCAGGACCTGGTCGGGTGCCAGCCGGAGGCTGAGTAGTTCGACGACGGCGTCGATGCCCGGCGTACCGGCGATCTCGGCGCGGATCTGTTCCTCCACATCGTCCTGCAGTGCCTTGCCGACCAGCATCGCCATGTTGTCCCGGCCGAGCGCGATGGCGACCACGATCAGCAAGATGCCGATGGCAACAGATGCCGCCCCGTCGAAGAATTCCTGGCCGGTGACCGCGCTCAACGTCACACCGCAGGCCGCGAGCAGCAGGCCGATCAGCGCCGCGGAGTCTTCGAAGGCGACCGTCTTCACCGCGGGCTCGGCGTGCTCGCGGAGGTGCTCGAGGGCGGGCCTGCCGTCATCGGCGGCCTCACGGTGGAGTTGCCGGACCGCCTTCAGCCAGGACACCCCTTCGAAGACGAACGAGACGACGAGTACGCCGTACGCGACCAGCAGCATCGCCACCGGCTCGGGATGCACGATCGCGCGGACGCCTTCGACGATCGAGAAGCCGGCGCCGAGGACGAAGATGGCGACGGCCGCGAGCAGAGCCCAGAAGTACCGTTCCATCCCGTAGCCGAACGGATGGTTACCGTCGGCAGGTTTGCGGCTGCGCCGGATCGCCGTCATCAGGAACACCTGGTTGAGGGTGTCCGCGACCGAGTGGGCCGCCTCCGCCAGCAGGGCGGTCGAGCCCGAGAGTAGTCCGGCGATGCATTTGGCGACCGCGATCGCCAGATTCGCCGCGCCGGCCAGCAGTACTGTTCCTTCGGATTCGTCAGCCATCAACCGGCTCGGTGCCCGCGGGACGGCGGAGTCAAACCGCTGGTGTGGCATGCTCCCCGGGTGGGTGGTCACGGTGCGGGGCGGGTGCTGGGGGTCAATCTGCGTGCGCGGCGCGACGAGCAGGGGATCTCGTTGTCGGAACTGGCGCGGCGGTCGGGGATCGCCAAGGGGACGCTGTCACAGTTGGAGTCCGGAGCGGGCAATCCGACGATCGAGACGGTGTTCAGTCTGTCGAACGCCCTGGGCCTACCGGTCTCGGCTCTGCTGAACGAACCGCCGGCCACCGACCTGGTCGTCGTCCGGTCGAGTGAGCTGGATGTGCTGAGCGGCGACGCGGTGGATCTGCGGATGCTGCGGCGGCTCGAGCATCCCGGCAGCCTGTTCGAGATCTACGACCAGCGGATCCGGCCGGGCGCGGTTCAGCAGTCGAGCGGTCATCCTGGGACGGAGCATCACGTCGTTCTGTCGGGCTTACTCAGGCTCACCACGCGGGGGCGTGTGCACGAGATCGGGCCTGGGGACTATCTGGCGTTCCGGGCGGACGGGGCGCATGAGTATGAGGCGCTGGACGGTCCGGTGACGTCCGTTCTGCTCCTCGAATACCCCTCCGACCTCACCACTCCCAGCCTCACCTCGATCCACCCGCCGAGCTGACGACTGCTCGGTGCCGCAGCGGTGAAACCACCCGGCGAAGGCTGAGCCGGACGGTGCCGTCGGAGCTAGGCATTGACCGCAGGCGTTCGGCGGCTCTACGCTCGGAGCGTTCATTCTATTGAACGGCGGTGAGTGGGACGTGCGTGCGGCCGATGTTGTCGTGGTCGGTGCCGGGATCATCGGTGCTGCCTGCGCGGAGGCGCTCTCGGCGGCCGGCGTACGGGTGGTCGTCCTCGATCGCGGGGCGCCGGCTTCCGGCACGACTGCTGCTGGTGAGGGCAACGTCCTGGTCTCCGACAAGGAGCCAGGAGCTGAGCTGGATCTCGCGATCGCGTCCCGTCGTGAGTGGCCCGTCGTGCTGGCTCGGTTGCCGGAGCGGACGGCGGATGTCGAGTGGGAAGCCAAGGGCGGTCTGGTCGTGGCGACGACGGAGCCTGGGCCGCTCGAGAAGTTCGCTGCCAACCAGCGTGCGGCGGGCGTCGACGCTCGCGTGATCACTCCGGCGGATGCGTTCGAGCTTGAACCGCTGCTCACGAGGGCTGTGACGGCCGCTGTGTTCTACCCTGAGGATGCGCAACTCCAGCCGGTCTTGGCGGCGACGGCACTGCTGGCCGCAGTACGGGCTCGTGGTGGTGAGGTGCGAGCGGGCGTCACGGCACAGTCCGTACGCCGTGACGCGGGTGGCCGGGTGATTGCGGTGGAGACCGATGCGGGGGTGATCCCGTGCGGCGCCGTACTCAATGCGTGTGGGCCATGGGCCGGATCGTTCGGTACTGCGGCGGGTGGAGCGATCGAGATTCACCCGCGGCGGGGGATGATCCTGGTGACTGCGCCGTTGCCGGAATGCGTTCGGCACAAGGTGTATGACGCGGATTATGTCGGGGCTGTCGGTAGTGGTGATGCGGAGTTGCAGACGTCCACGGTGGTTGAGTCGACTCGTGCTGGGACGGTGCTGATCGGGTCCAGCCGGGAGCGGATCGGGTTCGACGATTCTGTGCGGGTAAAGGTGTTGCGGGAGTTGGCGCGGAAGGCGGTCGGGCTGTTTCCGTTCCTTGCTGGGGTTGCGGTGATGCGTGCGTACGGCGGGTTTCGGCCGTATGCGCCTGATCATCTGCCGGTGATCGGTCCGGATCCGCGGGTGCCGGGTCTGTGGCATGCGACTGGGCATGAAGGGGCCGGCATCGGGCTTGCTGCTTCAACGGGACGGTTGGTGACCGAGCTGTTTCTCGGGCTGGAACCGCATGTTAATCCGGCGCCGTTCCGTGTGGATCGGCCGGCGGTGGTTCAGGTGATGGCGGTATGAGTCCGTATCTTCGTTCTTTTGCAGATGATCCGGCGGAGCCGCGTGCTGAGGAACCCATCGCGGTTGTGGTCGATGGCGAGCAGGTCGAAGCGCTGCCTGGGCAGACGGTTGCTGCCGTGTTGATGGCGGCCGGGCGTGAGTCGTGGCGATCAACCTGTACTACGGGTCGCCCGCGCGGCGTCTTCTGCGGCATCGGCGCCTGCTTCGACTGCTTGGTCGTCGTCAACGGCACTCCAGATGTTCGCGCCTGCCAGCGCACAGTCGCTGCAGGCGACAACATCACTAGCCAGGCGGGAGCGGTCCTCCCGGAAAGCGCAGGGGGCGTGGTGGGGCCAGGCGCCGGGAGCGCGGGGTCCGGGAGGCAGACACCTGGGCGGGGACGGGGTGTCGTGGATGTTGTGGTGGTGGGGGCGGGGCCTGCGGGGGTTGAGGCGGCCCTGGCTGCTGCTGATGGGGGTGCTCGGGTGGTGCTCGTGGATAGCGGGCGGCGGGTGGGTGGGCAGTTTCGGCGGCAGTTGCCGGTGGAGTTCAATGCCGGGAAGCCGGAGCGGTTGCAGCATGGATGGGGTTCGTTCCGGAAGCTGGTGGATCGGCTCGAGAGGCATCCGCGGATCGAGGTGTTGACCGAGAGTTCGGTGTGGGCGATCGAAGCCGGCTATCGGTTGTGGGTGCAGAGTGGCGCGGTGGATGCGGTGGGTCGCGAGATGCAGGCGATCGACGCGAAGGCCGTCGTACTGGCGACTGGTGCCTACGATCGCGTGCTGCCGTTCCCTGGGTGGGAATTGCCCGGGGTCTACAGCGCGGGCGCGGCACAGGCGTTGGCGAAGGGTCAGCGGATCGCGGTGGGGCGGAGGGTGTTGCTCGCCGGGACTGGCCCGTTCCTCTTCCCTGTTGCGGAGTCGTTGCTGGGTGTCGATGCCGAAGTGATTGCCGTATTGGAAGCGAATCGGTTGGCCCGGTCGGCCAGAGGTTGGCTCAGCGATCCCCTGGTGCTTCCGGGGAAGACGCGCGAAGCCGCGCAGTACGCCGCGATGTTCGTCCGGCACCGCATTCCTTTCCTGCAAGGAAGAACTGTCATCGCCGCGCACGGGCGTGATCGCGTCGAAGGCGTGACGACGGCGGAGCTCGACAAAGACTGGCATCCGATCCCCGGCAGCGAGCGCGATCTGGAAGTGGATGCTGTCTGCCTCGGCTTCGGCTTCACCGCCCAGCTCGAACTCGCGGTCTCGGCCGGCTGCAAGCTAGGGCAGGGGCCCGATGGCGGACCAGCTGTTGAAGTCGACCAATACCAGCAGACCTCGCAGGCCGGCGTCTTCGCAGCCGGTGAGTTGACCGGCATCGGTGGTGCCGACCTGGCCGCTGCCGAAGGGCGCGCCGCCGGGGAAGCCGCTGCGGCCTATCTGAACAACCAGATGCCGAGGGCAAGTCGCCAAGTTGCCAAGGGCAAGCGATTCGCGCAGGCGCTGGCAGAGGCCTACCCGATCCAGCCTGGCTGGCGGAGTTGGAGCGGTGACACCACCGTCGTCTGTCGCTGCGAAGAAGTGACGCGCGGGCAGATCGAAGAGGCGGTCGCCGATCGCGACGTCACCGGACAGCGCAGTCTCAAACTCACCAGCAGGGTCGGCCTCGGGCTGTGCCAGGGAAGGGTCTGCTCGCGGACCACCGCCGAGCTCACCGGTATCCAGGCCGACCATCGCCGCCCGATCGCAGTACCGATCAGACTTCAAGATTTAGCCAACGTGGAGGAACTGTGACCGAGAAGCTGGACGGCGTGATTGTCGCCACCGCACTGCCGTACGCCGAGGACGCGAGCGCGCCTGCCGGTCTGCGACCCGATCTCGATCGGTACGCCGAGCACTGCCGCTGGCTGGTCGAGAACGGCTGCCGCGGCGTCGGTCCGAACGGGTCGCTGGGTGAGTACTCCTCGCTCAGCGACGACGAACGCCGCGCGGTGGCGAGGACGGCAATCGATGCTGTCGGCAACGATGGGGTCGTGGTGGTCGGCGTGCACGGTGTCGGTGCCCACCAGGCCAGGAGCTGGGCCGAGAAGGCGGCCGAGGACGGCGCGGACGGCGTACTGTGCCTGCCGCCGACCATGTATCGCGCGAACCGCTCCGAGGTGATCCACCACTTCACCGAGGTCGCCAAGGCCGGCCTGCCGGTGATGGTCTACAACAACCCGCTCGACACCAAGGTCGACCTGACGCCGGATCTGCTCGCCGAGATCGCGCAGATCGAGAACGTCGTCGCGGTGAAGGAGTTCTCCGGCGACGTCCGGCGGATCCTGGAGATCAAGGAGCTCGCGCCGGACCTGGCCATCGTGGCCGGCGCCGACGACCTCACCCTGGAGGCTCTGCTGATGGGCGCGACCGGCTGGTTCGCCGGGTTCCCGAACGTGTTCCCGAAGGAATCGGCGCGCTTGTTCGACCTCGCCGTCCAGGGCAAACTGCAAGAGGCGAAGGAGTTGTACGAGCCGTTGGTCGCGGCGTTCCGGTGGGACTCGCGGGTCGAGTTCGTGCAGGCGATCAAGTACGGCATGGACTACGTCGGCCGGTACGGCGGTCCGTGCCGGCCACCGCGCGGTCCGCTCGTGCCTGAGCACGTCGCGCAATTGGAGCAGGACATGAAGAAGGCCGTGGAGTCACTGCGATGAGGTCGGTCCGAACCATCACCGCGATCGATTCGCACACCGAGGGAATGCCGACCCGCGTCGTCACCGGCGGCGTCGGGGTGGTGCCGGGCGCGACGATGGCGGAGCGGCGTGAGTACTTCCTGAAGCACCTCGATCACCTGCGGCTGTTCCTGATGAACGAACCGCGTGGGCACGCGGCGATGAGCGGCGCGATCCTGCAGCCGCCGTCGCGGCCGGATGCCGACTGGGGCGTCATCTACATCGAGGTCTCCGGCTGCCTGCCGATGTGTGGACACGGGACGATCGGCGTCGCGACCGTGCTGGTCGAGTCGGGGATGGTCGAGGTGACCGAGCCGGTGACCACGGTCCGGCTCGACACCCCGGCCGGGCTGGTCGTCGCAGAGGTTGCCGTCAGTAACGGTCGCGCCGAGCACGTGACGCTGCGCAACGTTCCGTCGTACAGTCATGCACTGGATGCGACCGTCGACGTCCCTGGTTTGGGCCTCATCACTTACGACCTCGCGTACGGCGGGAACTTCTACGCGATCCTGCCGCTGGAGCAACTGGGCATCCCGTTCGACCGGGCCGAGAAGGACCGCATTCTGCAGGCAGGGCTGGACATCATGGCTGCGATCAACGCGACCGATCGCCCGGTCCATCCTCTCGATCCCGGGATCAGCGGCTGCAAGCATGTGCAGTTCACAGCACCCGGCGAGGACGGCGCGGACTCGCGGAATGCGATGGCGATTCACCCCGGATGGTTCGATCGATCGCCATGCGGGACGGGGACGAGTGCCCGGATGGCTCAGCTCCACGCGCGCGGCGAACTGGACCTGCACACCGACTTCGTCAACGAGTCGTTCATCGGCACCCGCTTCACCGGCCGGCTGGTCGAGGAGACAACGGTCGGGGACCGGCAGGCCGTCGTACCGACCATCACTGGTCGGGCATGGATCACTGGTACGGCGAACTACCTGCTGGATCCCGATGACCCTTTCCCGACCGGCTTCACGCTCTGAAACAGGCGGGTTGACCAGGGCGGAGTTGGGCGCAGAGCGGGATGGACGAAGCGCTGACGTAGGCGATGACGGGGTAGCCGCCGGTGACCGGGTGGTCGGCCAGGAAGATCACCGGGAGGCCGGACGGCGGGATCTGGATCGCACCGAGCGCCATGCCTTCGCTGGCCAGTTCGCCGTCGCGGGCGCGCTCCAGGGGTTCGCCGTCGAGGCGTACGCCGACGCGGTTGCTGTTGCTGCTCACGGCGTACCGCTGGGTGGTGAACGACTCCCACGCTGCGTCGGTGAACCAGTCGCGGCGAGGGCCTGGAGTCACGCGGAGGGTCACCTCGCCGCTGGGCGGATCGGGGACGGGAGCGAGGTCGACGCCGGGCATCGGGTCGTGGGCATGACCGATCTTCAGGGTCTGGCCGGGTTGCAGTGGTGCGGGACCGAGGCCGGACAGGAGATCGGTCGAACGGGAGCCGAGGACCGGCGGCACATCGATTCCGCCCCGTACGGCGAGGTAGCTGCGCAGGCCGCTGCGGGGCGGCCCGAAGCGGAGCAGCTCACCGGCACGTAGTACGGCAGGTGCATTGAGTGGTACGCCGGTGCAGGGTGCACCTGTGACAGCGAAGGTGAGGTCGGAATCGGCGTGCAGCACCAGACCGCCGAAGGTGATCTCGAGAGCGGCGGCGCCCGGGTGATTGCCGACGAGCCGGTTCGCCAGGGCGTAGGCAGTCGGGTCGCAGGCGCCGGACGACGGTACGCCGAGCGCGGCCTGGCCGATCCGGCCGGCGTCCTGGATCGTTGCCAACGGCCCGGTTTCGAGGACGGTAATCATCCACGGCCCGCGGCGGTGAAACGGATGCGTCGACCGGGATGGATTAGGGCGGCGGGGTCGCGATCCTGGTCGAAGATCTTGATCTCGGTGCGGCCGAGCAGCTGCCAGCCGCCGGGGGACTCGCGGGGGTAGACGCCGCTGAATTCGCCGGCCAGGCCGACCGCACCGGCCGGAACCTTCGTCCGCGGTGACTTCCGGCGCGGGATGTCCCAATTCCCTTTGCCGGTCAGGTAGCCGAAGCCAGGCGCGAAACCACAGAAGGCGACGGTCCATTCCTCGTCGGTGTGCCGCCGGATCACCTCGGCGGTGTCGCAGCCGAGTAGTTCGGCGACGTCCTGCAGGTCTTCGCCGTCATAGACGACCGGGATCTCCAGCAGGTCGCCCGTACTTCGACTGCCTGTCAAAGGCACGGTTGCGCCGAGTCTCCGAGCCAGCCCATCGAGGTCGCCGGTCGTCGTGACGAGTACGGTTCGGGCGGCAGGGACGATGTCGACGACACCGGCGGGTGGATCGGCGGTGAGCGCCGCGTAGAACCCGAGGACCTCGTCGAGGCTTGCGAGTTCGACCAGCAGAGCGTTGTCGCCCGCCGGCAGCAGTTTCATCAGGACGCGAACGGGCTCAGCGTGACGCCCGCTCCCTCCAACGACTGCCGCACCCGCCGGGCGATCTCGACGGCGCCCGGGGTGTCGCCGTGGACGCAGATCGACGCAGCTTCGACCTTCAGCGAACCGCCCTCGAAGTCCTGGATCGGTTCGCCGACAGCCATCGCCGTACTGCGGGTCGCGATCTCCCCGGCATCATGCAGCACCGAGCCTTCGAGTCGCCGGGACACAAGCGCACCGTCGGGCGTGTAGGCGCGGTCCGCGAACGCCTCATGGACGACGGTGAGCCCGGCGGCCGCCGCGAGCCGGAGCCAGGCCGAGCCCGGCAGGCCGAGGACCGGCAGTGAACGGTCGTAGTCGACGATGGCGCCGACCACGGCCGCCGCCTGCTCCTCGTGCGAGCCGATCGTGTTGTAGAGCGCCCCGTGCGGTTTCACGTACCGGACGCGATCGCCCGCGATCCGGGCGAAGGCGTCCAGTGCGCCGAGCTGGTAGACGACCTGGTCGCGCAGCACGGCGGGCTCGATGTCGATGAACCGGCGGCCGAAACCGGGCTTGTCGTCGTACCCGACGTGTGCCCCGATGGCGACCCCGCGCTCGACCGCCCGGCCGGTCACCCGGCGCATGATCGACGGGTCGCCGGCGTGGAAACCGCAGGCCACGTTGGCGCTGGTGACGACGTCGAGCAGGGCCGCGTCGTCACCCATCGACCAGGAGCCGAAGCCCTCACCCAGATCGGCGTTGAGATCCATCGTCAGCTCCTTACGAGAACAGTTCGAAGACCGGCTTGACCGACCGGACGGCCAGGTAGATGGTCAGCAGCCAGGCCGCGCCGCCGATCGCCAGCAGCCACCGAGGGTAGTGGTACCCACGCAGCAGATCCGGACGCTGCCACGCCACCCAGAGAAGCACACCGATCCCGACCGGCAGCAGCACGATCCGCATCAGCCCGGTGATCAGGATGCCGGTGATCGAGCAGCCCGGTGCCGGACACGTTGCCGATGTTGAACACCAGCCCGCCGGCCAGCAGCAGCCCGGCCATCACCGAGCCGACGCCGGGTGCGACCAGGTTGCCGAGCTCCTGCGCGCGGCGGCCGGAGACGCCGATCACGCGCCAGACGTTCAGCTGCAGGGCGATGTCGACCAGGATCGAGGCTGCGATGGCGAATGCGAACGCAGACCCGAGCGAGACCGTGAAGGTGGTCGTCTGGGTGATGAAACCGGGACCGATGGCCGAGGCGGGTGGCAGTTGCTTGTTCGTCATGGCGGTGGCTCCTGGGTTCTCAGCAAGCTGTCGGTCGGTGCTCCAGGGGGTGCGGGCAGTAGGTGGTCGGTCGCCTTCGGTGAATTGAGAGTAGAGATTGTTCAACAATCCTGCAAGACTCCTGTTCAACCAAAGTTTCCTCCGAGGCGGGGAGTGAGCGATGATGCACACGTGTCCACCCCACAGCGCACCGATGACGAAGGCCGCCGGGCCTGGCTGCGCGGTGTCGCCGCCGACGTCGCGCGGCTGGACCGCAGCAGCTCCGCCGAGCGCGCCGCGGACGTCCTCCGGCGCAGCATCACCGAGGGCGCTCTCCAGCCCGGTGCGCAGCTGTCCGAGATCGAGCTCACCGAGGTCCTCGAGGTCAGCCGGAACACCCTGCGCGAGGCCTTCCGGCTGCTCACCCACGAAGGGTTACTGGTCTACAAGCTGCACCGCGGCGTCTTCGTGCCCGAGCTGGACGAGCACGACGTGGTCGACCTCTACCGGCTGCGCCGGGTGCTGGAGGTCGACGTGGTCCGCGGCCTCGCCGAGCGCGATCCGGAGCTCCCGTCGTCCCGGCTGGAACCGCTGCGGGACGACGTCGAGACCGCGCAAGCGGCCGCTCTCGGTGGTCGCTGGCCAGCGGTCGGTACGGCGAACATGCGCTTCCATCGCAATCTCATCGGCCTCGCGGACAGCTCCCGGCTGGACGACATCACCGGCCGGCTCCTGGCCGAGCTGCGACTGCTCTTCCATGTCATGGCGACACCGCGTGAGCTCCACGAGCCGTACATCGTCCGCAACCAGGCACTCCTCGAGCTGCTCGAAGCCCGCGATTACGAGCGGGCAGCCGATGAGCTGCACCAGTACCTGGTCGACTCAGAGCAAGGTTTGCTCGCCGCGTTCAAGGCTCGGTAGGCCATGCTGACGCCGGCGGCCGCGCGTACGGCGTACCGGCAAGGCCTGGTCGCTCCGACGACCGGGCACGCGCCTGGATTCACCCAGGCCAACCTGGTTGTGCTGCCGCGCGAGTGGGCGTACGACATGTTGCTCTTCGGGCAGCGCAATCCGCGGCCCGTGCCGCTGCTGGACGTGACCGACACAGGATCATTCCGTACTGCGCTGGCGCCCGACGCGGACCTCCGGACCGACCTGCCGCGCTACCGGGTCTGGCGGGACGGCTCGCTGGTCGATGAGCCGAGCGACGTCGTGGACCTGTGGCGGGACGACCTGGTGAGCTTCCTGATCGGCTGCAGTTTCAGCTTCGAACAGGCGCTCCTGGATGCCGGGGTGCCGGTGCGGAATCTGGAGCAGGGCCGCAACGTGGCGATGTACCGGACGTCGATCGAGTGCCGTCCGGCCGGGCGGTTGGGTGGTCCGCTGGTGGTGTCGATGCGGCCGATTCCGGCGGCCCTGGTGGCGACCGCCGTCCAGGTGACGGCGCGGATGCCGCAGGTGCACGGGGCGCCGGTCCATGTCGGGCCACCGGCCGGGCTGGGTATCGCCGACCTGGATCGGCCGGACTTCGGGGAGCCGGTCGAGGCCGAGCCGGGCGACGTACCGGTGTATTGGGGTTGCGGAGTGACACCCCAAGCTGCGTTGATGGATTCACGGCCCCCGTTCGCGATCACCCATGCCCCTGGGCACATGTTCGTGACCGACGTGCCGGACAGCGTCTACCGACAGCTCTAGCTCGTAGGGAGAGCACAGCATGGCTGAAGACCGGGCCGAGGAACAGCGCAAGTCGTACCGCCCGATCGACGCGAAGGGGTTCCGCGAGTCCATCGGCCGCAGCTGGGGCCCGGTCGATCGGTCGGTGGTGCTGCCGGAAGGACTGGCCGAGGCCGCCGCCGAGCATCGCCGCCGGCTGGTCGCGGCGCTGCCGGGCCGGCGGATCGCGATCGCCGCGGGACACGCGCCGGTCCGGTCGAACGACACCGACTACCGGTTCCGCGCGGACAGCGACTTCGTCTGGCTGACCGGGTGCCAGGCCGAGGGCGCAGTGCTGGTGATCTCCGGTGACGGCGACGCGACGCTCTATCTGCGCGAGACGGCCGGCCCCGACGAGGTCGACTTCTTCGCGAACGCGCGCGACGGGGAGCTGTGGATCGGCCCGGTGCCGGGATTGAAGGACTGGTCGGATGCGCTCGGGATCGCGTGCCGGCCGCTCGAGGAGCTCCCGTCGGCCGTGCGCGGCGCCGTACCGTTCATGCTCGCGACGTACGGCGTGGATCCGGTGCTCGACGGGTTGATCCGGACGTCGCCGTACGACGGGAACGCGCTCCGGCAGACGTTGGCCGAGTTGCGCCGGATCAAGGACGACTGGGAGATCGCACAGCTCCGCGAGGCGGTTGACGCGAGCGTGCAGGCGTTCGCCGATGTGGCGCGGGAGCTGCCCGAGGCGGTTCGCGGTGGTGGCGAGCGGTGGTTGGAGGGGACGTTCGACCGGCGGGCGCGGAGTGCCGGGAACGGGGTCGGCTACGCGTCGATCGTTGCTGCTGGCAATCATGCGCCGGTGCTGCACTGGGTGCGGAACGACGGGGCGGTGCGCGAGGGCGACGTGATCCTGCTGGATGCCGGGGTGGAGACGCGGACGCTGTACACGGCTGACGTGACGCGGACGTTCCCGGTGACCGGGGTCTATACGGATGCGCAGCGGCAGGTCTACGACCTGGTTCACCAGGCACAGTTGGCCGCGCTCGACGCGGTGCGGCCGGGAGCGCCGTACCGGGCCTTCCAGTACGAAGCGATGCGGGTGCTGGTCGAAGGGCTGCGCGACTGGGGCCTGGTCGACGTCTCGCTGGACGAGGCGCTCGGCGCGGACGGGCAGCAACACCGCCGGTACGTCGTGTGTGGGCTCGGGCACTACATCGGCCTCGACGTCCACGACTGCGACGCCGCCCGGCCGGAGACCTACTTCGCCGCAGACCTCGAGGTCGGCATGGCGCTGGCGGTCGAACCAGGCCTCTACTTCCACCCGAACGACGAAACAGTCCCACCCGAACTCCGCGGCATCGGCATCCGCATCGAGGACAACGTCGTAGTCCACGCCGACCGCACCGAAATCCTCACCAAGGACCTCCCCATCACCCCCGAAGGCCTAGAACAATGGGTCCGGTCCAACCTGCCTAGCTGATCACGAACTGTAGTCAGGCGAACACGGAGAAAAACTTCGTCACAAGCAGTAACACCGGGCGGCCCGCGCACGATGTAGCGAGCGGGGGAGGGTCAAACTCGGCCCGGCGCGTGGCAGTGGGGGGCCGCGGACCACGCGCCGGCCGGGCTGACCCCGACTGGGACCCGGGGGGGACCCAGGGCGGTCCCGGTATGGGGGAGAATTTCGAATGAACCTGCGAGTGCGGGTGGTGCGCTGTGCGTGCACCGGAGGACATCACTGGTTCGCCGACATCGATGATGCGGACGACCTGCAACCCGACGACCCGTTCTGGTTCGTCGACGGCTGCTCGACTCAGTCCCGGGCGCTAGAGGTCGCCTGCGCCCAACTGCGGGTGCTGTCCCGTGCTCGCCAGCTCACCAGGGTTCAAGAAGCCAATCTGGTGCACGTCTAGCCGGTGGGTTGCACCGCCGGACAGCTGGCGCCTCGGGGAGGGACTGCCAATGAGACCAGGTACTTGTCGATGGTGGCCTGCATGCACGGGCTCTTGTTGTAGCTGCCGTGTCCCCAACCCTGGTAGGTCAGCAGTACGCCGTCCCGGCCGAGCTGGTGGGCAACGCTCGTCGCCCAGTTGTAGCCGGTCGCCGGGTCGTGGACGGCATTCGACAGCAGGATCGGCGTCTTCAGATTGCGGACGTGCAGGTTCTGTTGCGGATTGGGCGCCTTGGGCAGACCAAGACAGGACGTCACGGCGATCAGCTGACCCGGATACCTGAAGTCCGGGGTGTTCCTGGCCAATCGCTGCAGATACCCGGCGAACTCCCGGTAGCTGTGCACCGGAAGGCTGAAGTCCCGGCAGAACGGCGCGATCGTGTTCGACTGCAGACCGGTAGGAACAGGCGGCTGCTGAGTCGGCGGCGTACCGGTCTCCAGGGTCTTCAGTATGTTGCCGAGCCTCGCCCACTGCGGCTCGTAGAGCAGCCGGAACACCGCGAACGACAGGAAGAAAGGCGATGTCGCGTACTGCGGGCGCTGGGGATCCGGGATCTCACCACGGCCGGCCCTTGCGAGCAACCCTGCCCAGACAGCATGGATATCCCGGCCGTGCAGGGCGCAACTCGTTGCCGCGTTGCACCACTTCACGAACTCGTCGAAGGAGTCCTGGGCCGCCGTCGACTGCGCGTCGAGGAACTCGCGGGTCGTCGCCGAGCCGTGGTCGAACACGCTCTCCAGGACCATCGCCCGTACCTTGTCGGGGTACCGCTCGGCGTACTGTTCGCCCAGGAGCGTGCCGTACGAGCTGCCGTGGAAGGTCAGCTTCGATTCGCCCAGCGCGATCCGGATCGCGTCCACATCGCGCACTGTTTGCAAGGTGTCGATGTGGTCGAAGAGCGGCCCTGTGTTCGCCCTGCAATCCTTGGCCAGCTTGCGGTTGTAGGTGATCGTCCGGTCGAACTCCTGCTGGCTGCTGATGATCGGTGAAGGCTGCTGCGACAGCAGAGCGGCCGAGCACTTCACCGGGTTGCTGCGAGCAATACCACGCGGATCGAAGCTGACGATGTCGAAGCGGTTCTGGATGTCGTCGCTGAACCGGCTGATCCCGGTCCTGATCCGGTCGACCCCCGAGTCGCCCGGTCCGCCCGGCCCGAACACCAAGGTGCCGACGCGAGCTTGCTTCGCAGTACGGCGTGCTACCGCTAGAGCGAAGGTGGGTCCGGATGGATCGTTCCAGTCGACCGGGACCTGCAGAGTCGCGCACTGCGAACCCTTGAGCAGTTCCTTGTCCTCGTCGGTGTCACCCGGCTCAGGGAGACAGTCGGTCCAGTGCAGCGTCGGACCTGGTGGTCTGGGAGTGGCAACGGCCGGTACTACGGCTGTGCCGGCCAAGGTGATGCTCAGGACCACCGCCCATGCGGCGGTCCTTCTCCTGAAACTCATCTACGCATCCTTTGCTCGGAAGGGGGACCTCTCGATCCTCGGCAAACGTCTTCCGTAGCGCATCGGGGGTGGGCCCGGACCTTTCCCCCGGACGGGTTTGGGGGACTTGTTAGGGTCACTGACCTGATGACTGAGACGACGCTCGACGCCCCTGCCCGGCCGAAACACGCGACCTGGTTCCGCGCGATCGCGATCGCCGAGGCGGTCTCCTGGACCGGCCTGCTGATCGGCATGCTGTTCAAGTACGTGCTGTCGGACAACGAGATCGGGGTCAAGGTCTTCGGCCCGATCCACGGCACGATCTTCATCGGCTACGTGATCACGGTCGCCCTGGTGCGTAAGCCGCTGCGCTGGACCTGGCCGACCACGCTGCTCGCACTGGCCGCGAGCATCCCGCCGCTGTTCACCTGGTTCTTCGAACTCTGGGCGCAGCGCACCGGCCGGCTGGGCCGCTGACACCGTCTGTTCGCCGGATTGTCCGGTGATGCCGGATTGACGGCTGCCGCCGGCGCGCCGTACGGTCACGACAGCTGTATGAACCCGTGCGGGAGAGACCCGGGCCAGATCCGGGCGCCGTAGGAGCAACTCTCCCCAAGAATCTCTCAGGCACCTTCACCGTACGGGCGAGGCACCTCTGGAAGACGTCAGGTCTGACAGAGCGGGGAGGTACACCAAACGGTCAACGACGACCGGAAGGAATCCTCCAGATGGCGATCAGCGTCTTCGATCTGTTCAGCGTCGGGATCGGCCCGTCGAGTTCCCACACCGTGGGACCGATGCGAGCCGCCCGCACCTTCGCCCTCGGCCTCGCCGCCGACGGCCTCCTCACCCGTACGACGGCCGTCGAGTCGCAGCTGTTCGGCTCACTCGGTGCGACCGGGCACGGGCACGGCAGTAACAAGGCCGTCCTGCTCGGGCTGGAGGGCGAGGACCCGGAGACGGTCGACACCCGGGCGGTCGACGAGCGGGTCAAGGGGATCCTGGCCAGTCGTTCCTTGCGGCTGGCCGGACAGCACGAGATCGCCTTCGACCCGGACACCCAGCTGGTGATGCACCGGCGCAAGGCGCTGCCCTATCACCCCAACGGGATGACGTTCGTCGCTCGGGACGGGGACGGTTCCGTACTCCGTGAGCGTACGTACTACTCCGTCGGTGGTGGCTTCGTCGTGGATGAGAACGCCGCGGCCGGCGATCGGATCGTCCTCGACCGGACCCCGCTGAAATATCCGTTCCTCAGTGGCGCCGACCTGCTCGACCGTTGCCGCGAGTCGCAGCTCCCGATCAGCGAGGTGATGCTGACGAACGAGCTGGCCTGGCGGACCGAGCCCGAGATCCGCGAGGGGTTGCTGCACATCTGGCAGGTGATGCAGGACTGCGTGCAGGAGGGCTGCGAGACCGAGGGCATCCTGCCAGGCGGGCTGAAGGTGCCGCGCCGGGCGCATCTGCTGCACCAGAAGCTGAGCCGCGATCCGTGGTCGACCGATCCGTTGAAGGTGATGGACTGGGTCAACCTTTTCGCGCTCGCGGTGAACGAGCAGAACGCGTCGGGTGGCCGGATCGTGACCGCGCCGACGAATGGTGCGGCCGGCATCATTCCCGCCGTACTGCACTACTACCGCCGATTCGTGCCAGGGGCAACGGATGACGGGGTGGTCCGGTTCCTGCTGACCGCGGCCGCGATCGGCGTGCTGTACAAGGAGAACGCGTCGATCTCCGGTGCCGAGGTCGGTTGTCAGGGCGAGGTCGGCTCGGCTTGTTCGATGGCGGCCGCCGGGCTCTGCGAAGTACTGGGTGGTACTCCCGAGCAGGTCGAGAACGCGGCCGAGATCGCGATGGAACACAACCTCGGCCTGACCTGCGACCCGGTCGGCGGACTGGTGCAGATCCCTTGTATCGAACGCAACGCGATGGCCTCGGTGAAGGCGATCAACGCGGCCCGGATGGCGATGCACGGCGACGGCGTCCACGTCGTCACCCTCGACAAGGTGATCAAGACCATGCGCGAGACCGGTGCCGACATGAAGATCAAGTACAAGGAGACGTCGCGCGGCGGGCTTGCCGTCAACGTCATCGAGTGCTGAGCGGCTGGAGGCCGATCACCGACAGCAGCCGGAGTTTCTCGGCGGAGTCCGAGCCGGGAGCCGCGGTGTAGACGACCAGCCGCAGGTCGTTGCCGGGGGCGGTGAGGACGTCGCAGTCGAGGGTCAGCTCGCCGACCTCGGGATGGTGGATGACCTTGCGTTCGCTGCCGTGGAAGGCCATCGGGCGTTCGTCCCAGAGCTTGGCGAAGGTCTCGCTGGTCCGGCGGAGGTCCTTGATCAGGGCCTTGAGGTCGGCGTCGTTCGGGTAGCGCGCGCTGGCAGAACGGAGGTCGGTCACCATCGCCGCCCGGAAGTGTTCGGCCTGCTCCGGGGTCTGCTCGATCCGCCGGACGTCGGTCGGTGCGTCGGGGCTGAAATGGCGCCAGATGACGTTGCGGTCGCGGCCGCGCAGGCCGGACGGGTCGCCCATCAGCGCCGACCACATCGCGTTGTGGCTGATCATGTTCCAGGACGCGTCGGAGACGCTGACCGGGGCGCCCTCGAGCTGGTCGACCAGGCGTTGCACCCCGGCCGGGATGTACGCCGAGATGTGGCCGGTCGACGGTTCGAGCTGGCCGGCGAGCAGGAAAAGATGGTTGCGCTCGGCATCGGTCAGCCTGAGCGCGCGGGCCAGTGCGGTGAGGACCTGGACCGATGGAGTGGACGACCGGCCCTGTTCGAGACGGATCACGTAGTCGACGGACAATCCGGCCAGCTGGGCGAGCTCCTCGCGCCGGAGCCCGGGCGCCCGTCGTACGCCGGCCTGTGTCAAGCCGACCTCGGCCGGGCTGACGCGGTCGCGCCACGCGTGCAAGGTCTTCCCGAGTTCTCCCACCTGACCAGTATCCCCGGGCCTGCCGACAACAGCCTGGTACTGCGGTTCCCTAGGCAAAAGCTTGCACTACCTGTTGCTCAGCCGGTCGCGCAGAGTCGAAGACATGACAACAACATTGATCACCGGCGCCAACAAGAGCCTCGGCTACGAGACCGCCCGTCAGCTCATCGCCGCCGGCCACACCGTGTACGTCGGCGCCCGTGACCTGGGGCGAGGCAGGGAGGCGGCTGACCGGCTGGGCGGACGCTTCGTCCAGCTCGACGTCACCGACGACGCATCGGTTCGCGCCGCCGCGCAGCAGATCCTGGAGGAGGCGGGCGGGCTCGACGTACTGGTCAACAACGCGGGCATCCTCGGCAGCCGGGAGAACACTGTCGAGGACTTTCAGAATGTCTACGCCACCAACGTCTTCGGCGTCGCCCGGATGATGCAGGAATTCCTTCCCCTGTTGGAGAAGAGCGACAACCCGGTGGTCGTCAACGTGAGCAGCGGCCTCGGCTCGATCACCGTGGCGACCGATCCGGAAGGCAACAAGTCGGCGGCGCCGGTCTGGGTGCCGGCCTTGGTCTACGGCTCGTCGAAGGCTGCGCTCAACATGCTGACGGTCCAGTACGCGCACCAGTACCCGAACATGCGGATCAACGTCGTCGACCCCGGCTACACCGCGACCGACTTCAACAGCCACAACGGCTACCAGACGATCGAGCAGGGCGCCGAAATCATCATCCGCCTCGCCCAGATCGATCAGGACGGCCCGACCGCGCAGTACTTGAGCCTCACCGGCACAATGCCCTGGTAGCAGCCGGGTCCTCCACATGAGCGTTGTGGCCCAGCCCCGGCAGGGTGACGACCTCATCGTGGAGGGCGGCCAGCTGGGCATCGGTATTCATCGGGTCGAGCTCCCCACGAGCCAGTACGACGTGCGCCTGGCTGGCCGCGAGCAACTTCGCCATCTCCGGCGCCCCGACCCCGAACGCCGCTTGGTCGAGCGCGAGTCGCCACCGATCACCCTCTCGCCGAAGCCCGTGATCGACGGACTCGTCTCCCGGGTCCACCAGCCCCTGCAACCCCGAGACCCGCAGATACCTCGCGGCTGCTTCCTGCCGGGTGTCGAACCAGGTCACCGGTCGCCGCGCCAACTCAGCAGCCTTGGCAAGCTCAGCCTCGGACCACACCACCTTCACCCCGAGCGCGATCACCCGATCCACCTGTACGCCGTACCGCCCACTCGCCAGCTCCAGCGCAACCACCCCACCCAGCGAATGCCCCACAACAGTCAGCCCACCCCGCCCAGCCAACCCCTCAGCAACCTCCGCCGCCATCGCCCCGAAGGTGTACTCCGACTGCCGCGCAGCCGCCCCATGCCCAGCCAGATCCGGCGCCCCCCACTCCCCTCCCAGCGCCACCCATCCATCCCAAACTCGCCGGGTAGCCCCCAGCCCATGCAACAACAATCCACTCACCCCAGCAGCCTCACACAGCAACCCACGTCCTGCCGCTCAACCTGGCGAGTTCTTCCAGGACACGTGCTGATTTAGCGTTGGCGCATGGCCATCAAGCGGACAAGAGTGTGGGTGGATGTCAAAGACCTGGAGTTGATTAAGGAAGCTGCAGCCCGGCGCGGCGTCCCGGAGTCCGAGCTCGTCCGGAACATCGGCCGGTACGTCGGGAGACTCGCCGAAGCCGGGGTGGTCCGGCACCCTTGCGGTCGTAGGCGATCTGCACACCCGGTACGCCGGCCACCGGTGAACCTAGAAGGCGTCGACGTCGCTGGTGGTGGCGTTGCCGCCGATGCTCGGTTTGAGGCCGATCTTCCAGCCCTCGTTCTTGCCGAAGCCCTGGTCGAACTTGGCGAAGCTGCAGTCGGAGCTGAACTGGCGCCGCTTGGCGTTCCAGTTCTTCCCGGTCTTGTAATAGATGTGGTACTTCCCGCCGATCCGGCTGACCGTCGCGGTCCGCTTCGCCTGCACGAACAGCATGATGTGCGGCTTACTCGGCGCCTGCCCGTCGTTGACGATCGAGACCGCGACGTCCTGGTCGGTTCCGTTCTCCACCTGCAACCGGCCCGACCCACGCGAGCCGGTCCGTACGATCACGTCACCGTTCGACGGGCGCTGCGCGGTCGGCGCGGGGCCCAGATCCGGCAGCGTGCTACCGAAGGTGATCCCGGCCTTCTTCAGCGCGGTGACGGCAGGACCGAGGGCAGCGGTCAGCTTGCGCTGCAGGTTCTGCCGGCTGTAGACGACGCCGCCGCACTTGGCATCGCTTTCCGCGTCGTCCTGCTCGTCCCCCGACAGGTCGTCGCTGGCCTTCTGGAGCCGCGCCTGCAGCAGCTTGTGAGCAGCGGTCGCCGCGGCCGGCGGCTTCACGTCTTCGAGCTCGGACTTCGCGGAGTCCATCAGCTGCCAGAGCTCGGTCAGCTTGAGGCTCAGATTCGTGCCGTTGTTGGCCGTGTTGAGTCCGTCGACCGCCGCCGCGATCTTCTGGTCCAGCTCCTTCATGCTCTGCTGGTAGTCCGCCACGGACAACGGTCCGGCGGACGTGGGGACGTCCGGCGTCGGTGTGTCCGTCGGCGTCGGCGTCGGCGCCTCCGTGGTCTGCGTGGTCTTCGGACTCGCCTCGTTCTTCGACGACGTCCCGCAACCGGTGGCCAGACCGATCACGGCCACCCCGATCGTGACAGCCAAAAGCTTCTTCACACTGCCCCCCAGATCCTTGATTTCCCCTTGAGAGGAAAGCCTATGCGGCCGCACCGACAACGGCGACCCGAATGTCCACAACCCGCAGACGCACCCCACCCCCGAACGGTTTCAGTACGCCGGAACTTTGCTCACGTCCGCGATCAGGCCGGAGGCCGTCTGCAGCCGGACACTCCAGTCCAGATTCTTGGTGAAGACCTCGTCCAGCCGCTGGAACTGACATCTCTCCAGGAACCGGCCTAGTCGCGGGCTCCACGTGTGACCACTCTGGTAGTAGAGAACGTAGTTCCCGCGAAGACCGGTCACCGTCGTCTTCGCATCGGCGTGCAGGAAGACGATGAGCTGTGGCTTCTTCGGCGAACCTCCCACCGGCACGGCCGAGATCATCAGATCTTCGTAGGTGCTTGAATTCTCGATCTCCACCGAACCACCGCCCGGCGGACCGGACCGCTGCAGGATCGTGCCGTTCTTCAAGGTGCTGAGCGGCGCCTTCCCTCCGGTGGTCACGAGCGTCGATCCGAACGTCACCCCGGCCGCCCGCAGCTGACTGATCGTCTTCGGCAGGTGAGCGGAGAACAGCACGGAAGCTGTACCGGCGACATAGGCGGCGCCGCCACAGGATCCGACCTCCCCGGCATGTTTCTCCCGGACGGAGTCCAGCCGGGCATATTGCGTGCCGTCCCGCACCGCCATCAGCCCTTGCAACAGCGCCTGGTCCGCGGTCTTCAGCGTCGCTGCCTTGTCCAGGAGCGCGAGTGCGGAGATCTGAGTATTCAGCTCACCGGTCAGTGCGGAGAGCGCCGAGTCCGCGTCACTCGCCGAGCGAGCTGCCGCGATCGCGCGGAGTTTGCCAGCCAGCAACTGCTCAAGGTTCGTCAGCTTTGCCTGGTACTGCGTCTTGTCCAGCGAGCCCGACGAGGGAGCCGGTGCCGAAGCCTGTGGCTTGCCTGAACCACTGCAGGCTGTTGCCAACACACCAACGATCGCCAGCACTGCCACTACCCGCATCACGTTTCTCCTTTGCCTTCCTGAGAAACCCTAGGAAGGCCGGAGATGACCGAGTGGGTGTTGACCGCTACCTGTCAGAGGGGAGGTGGGGGCGGACGAAGGGGAAGGCGAGGGTGGCTCGGATGTTCTGGCCGGTGAGCATCATCATCACGCGGTCGACGCCGATGCCGAGGCCGCCGGTGGGGGGCATCGCGTATTCGAGGGCGCTGAGGAAGTCCTCGTCCAGCGACATCGCCTCGGGATCGCCGGCGGCGGCCTTGAGCGACTGTTCGGTGAGCCGGCGCCGTTGCTCCACCGGGTCCACGAGCTCGGAGTACGCCGTACCGATCTCTGCGCCGAAGGCGACCAGGTCCCAGCGTTCGGCCAGTCGCGGGTCGGACCGGTGGGTCCGGGTCAGCGGTGACGTCTCCAACGGGAAGTCGGTGTAGAAGGTCGGCAGCGTGGTGGCCGGCTCGACCAGTTCGTCGTACAGCTCGAGGACCAGCTCGCCGGCGGTCAGGTCGAAGGCGACATGAACGCCCTTCTCCGCACAGAGCTCACGCAACCGCTCGCACGGCGTACCGGAATCAATCGGTACGCCGGTCGCCCGGCTGACCGCGTCGTGCACGGTGACCACCGGCCAGTCGCCGGAGATGTCGAGCTCGCCGTCGGGTCGCTTGACCACCGGTTTGCCGAAGACCGCGGTGGCGGTCTCGATCAGCAGTTCCCGGGTGAGTTCGCGCATCGTGTGGTAGTCGGCGTACGGCTGGTAGGCCTCGACCGAGGTGAACTCCGGGTTGTGCGTCGCGTCGGCGCCCTCGTTGCGGAAGTTCCGG
This sequence comes from Kribbella sp. NPDC006257, assembly GCF_040613535.1. Lineage (NCBI taxonomy): Bacteria > Bacillati > Actinomycetota > Actinomycetes > Propionibacteriales > Kribbellaceae > Kribbella > Kribbella sp. NPDC006257. The sequence goes on along the minus strand of NZ_JBEXSJ010000016.1, from coordinate 119,964 downwards.
TTCAGCTCGAAGATCTTGCCCATCCCACCGACGCTCAGCCGCTTGAGGAACAGCTCGGGCGCGATCCGCAGGAACAGTTCGGTGTCGTAGGCGTTGATGTGCGTGACGAACGGCCGGGCGTTCGCGCCGCCGTGCACCGCCTGCAGCATCGGCGTCTCCACCTCGATGAAGCCGCGCATCTCGAAACCGTTGCGCAGGGCCCGTACCGCCGTACTGCGGTGTCGCATCATCCGCAGCGAGTCCGGGTTCATCACCAGGTCGAGGTACCGCTGCCGGACCCGCGCCTCGGGATCGGTGAAGCCCTTCCGCTTGTCGGGCAGGGGATGCAGGCACTTGGCGGCCATCACCCAGCCGGTCGCCGCGATCGAGAGCTCGCCGCGGCGACTCGTCACCACCTCGCCGGTGACGCTGACATGGTCACCGATGTCGACCAGCCGGCGCCACTGTCCCAACGCCTCGAACCCGCACGCCTCGGCGGACAGCATCACCTGCAACGAGGCCAGCCCGTCCTGCAACTGCGCGAACGCCAGCCCGCCGTGGTTACGCATCCGGAGCACCCGCCCGGTCACGGAGACCTGCTGGCCGGTGTGGCGATCGGCCGGCAGGTTCTGGTGCAGCTCCCGGATCCGTTCGAGGGTTTCCGTCCGGGGCACCGACACCGGGTACGGATCGATGCCAGCGGCAACGAGTTCGGCGAGCTTGGTCCGGCGGATCTGCTCCTGCTCGGTCAGTCGCCGGTCCGGCAGGGCCGGCCGGAGCAGGTTCTCCTCCTGCTCGCGCACAGCCGCCGTGAACCGGCCGCCGTCGGCCGCCATGATCGCGTGCCGCTCGGCCGTCTCGACCGTGTCCACGCGAGTCCACGGGCGCGGTGCCGGAAGGAAGCCCTCGGCCGTCCCGGCGGCCAGCAACAGCCGCGCGAGGGACAGGCCACGCGAGTAGCAAATCAGTCTAGGTGACCAGCGGGGCAGGTATTTCTCGTTCGACTGGTAGAGACTCTCCAGCTGCCAGAACCTCGAAGCCGCGGTGAGCAGCGCGTTGGTGAGCCGTAGTACCGGCCCGGCGCCGACCCGCTCGGCGTCGCTGAAGATCTCCCGGAACATGGCGAAGTTCAGCGAGACGTGGTGTACGCCGAGGTCACTGCAGGCGTCGACGAGGGAGGCGACCATGAACTCCATCAGGCCGTTCACCGACTCGGGATCACGCCGCATCAGGTCGAGCGAGACGCCCCGGACACCCCACGGGACGAAGGACAGCAGCCCGCGGACCTCGCCGTCGGCGTCGCGCGCGATCACCATCACGCACCGCGCGTCGGCCGGATCGCCGAGCCGTCCGAGCGCCATCGAGAAGCCGCGTTCGGTCTGCGCGCCGCGCCACTTCTCGGCCAGCTTCACGTAGTCCTGCAGGTCGGCGGGGGACAGATCGCCGTGCCGCCGCACCTCCGCGTGATACCCGGCTCGCTGGGCCCGGGTCACCGCCTGCCGGACCGGCCGCATCGTCCGGCCTTCGAGGCTGAAGTCGGCGACGTCGATGATCGCCTCGTCACCCATCGCCAGCGCGCGCAGGCCCGCGTCGACGTACGCGTGCGCCGCCTCCTCGCTGGCGGACAGGACGGCCGGGGACCAGCCGTAGACCCGCGCCTCGGCGAGCCAGCGCTGGATCGCGGCCGGCCAGGCCGCCGGATCGCCGAGCGGATCGCCGCTGGCGAGGCTGACCCCGTTGACCACGCGGTACGCGATCGCCGCGTTGTTGTCGGGGGAGAAGACCACGGCCTTGTCGCGCCGGGTGGCGAAGTACCCGAGCGAGTCGCGTTCGCCGTACTGGAGGAGGAGCCGGCGGACCTGGAGTTCCTCGGTCTGGCTGAGGTAGCGCACCCGGCGTACGGACCGCAGGAAGATGCCGAACGCGATCACCAGCGAGAGCGCGGACAGGAAGCCGACCGACAGGCCGACCCAGTTGTGGCCCGAGTGGTCGCCGGCCATCCGGGTCTTGCTCTGCCCGAGCGCCGCGAAGATGGCCCAGCCGACCTTCTGCCGCTGGCCCTGCAGGGTGTGCGGGAAGACCTGGGTGAGGGTGATGCTGGCCGCGGTCGAGATCGCCAGCCCGACGATCAGCGCGAAGACCGCGAGCCGCCGGGTACCGGGCGCGAGCCGGGCCGGGAAGGCGCGCCGGATCGTCCAGAGCAGCCAGATCATGCCCAGCGTGACGACCAGGCTGGCGATACTCCACTCCAGGTCCGGAAGGCCGATGTCGGCGAACTCCGGGGTCTTGAAGTCCGGGTCGTTCGGGTTGGACAGCAGCACGCTGAGGAAGCCGACCTTGACGATCTGGCCGAGCAGCCACAGGCCCTCGAAGACGAACAGCACCCAGAGCAGCGCCGCCCGTTTGCCGCGCAGCAGGGCGCTGCCGACGACCGCCAGGTACACCCCGGACAGGAACGTGTGGCCGGCCGGGATGCCGAAGAACTCGATGACGTCCTCGACGTCCTTCACGAAGTCCGGCGCGAACAGATGCACCGGGACCGCGATGAACGAGCAGATCGAGGCGAAGATCACGGCGCGCCCGACCCACACCGCGGCCCGTTGCTGCCACTTGGGGATCACCTGTTCCGATGACACCTGACTGATCATCGCACCTGCCAGGACCTCCCTTGCGCACGTGTGTCACTCTGGCCCGCATGATGGCCGTCCCCGCCCGGTTCCAGTACCGGCTGATGCGCGATGTGATGGTCGCGGCCGGGGTGCTCTACTGCAGCCTGTTGCTGGAGGCAGCGGCCGGATTCCCGCTGAATATCCGCTACTCGTTCCTCAGCGAGCTGGGTGCCAAGGACCAGCCGACGAGTCCTTATGCCCGGGCGATGGATCTCGGCTCCGGCGTGTTGCTCGTGCTGGCGGCGATTCTCGGCCGGCCCGCGGCCCGGATGCATCGCGATGTCAGTGGGCTGCTGATCAGCGCGGCCGTGCTCGGCATCGGGACGATGTCCGACGCGCTCTCCCCGATGGACTGTGCGCCGTCGCTGAGCCAGGCCTGCCACGACGCCGAGGAGAGCGGTCAGACCGGCGCCGCGCTGGTCCTGCACGAGGTCACCTCGACGATGGCCGGTCTCGGAAGTGTTGCCATGGGCATCTTCGCGGTCCTCGTACTCCGGCGCCTGGGCTGGGGTGGTCTGCTGGCCAAGGCGATCGCGGTGCTCGCGGCCGGTGTCGCGATCACCCAGGCCTGGCTCGGCGTCGAGACCGGTGTGGAGGTGCTGACCGGCAACGACCTGCATCCGCCGGGGATCCTGCAGCGCATCTCCGTGCTGCTGGTCTGCCTCTTGATGGCGACCCTGTTACCAGGCCTACGGCAGGCTTTCATCAGATGAGTACACCGTGGATCGTGCTGCCCGGCCTGGCCGAGACTCCCGAGGAGTTCGACCGGGTCCTCGAGCTGCTCCCCGGCCGCGACATCCGGGTGCTCGACCCATGGCGGACCCCGGTCGCAGCACCGGTCGACGAGTTGCGCACAGCAACAGACGCCGGTACGCCGGTGCGCCTGGCCGGCCACTCGATCGGGGGCCTCGCCGTACTGCGCTGGCTGCTGACCCATCCCGGTGAGGTCGAGCACGCCGTACTGATCGACACCAGCCTCACCTCGGAAACCGGTTGGCCCTGGCTCTATCCGGGCACCCGGGCCGACCGGGCGATCCGCTCGTTCCTGAGGGTGGTCGGCCGGTCGGGGTTGCCGCGGCTGATCGGGCCGACGCTGCGCAGGTTGCTGGTCTGGGTCGGCAGCCGGACCAACCGGGATCTGTTGTCAAAGGCAACGGCCAGGGCGCGGTACGGCGCGGCGAACTCGTGGCTCTTGTTCTGGGACGACCTGGCTCGTAGTTGGACCCTTGCTGCCGAGGTCGCTCAGCTGCTCAAGGACCCTCCCGAGCACCTGCCGCCAACCACCTTCTTGGTCGCGACCGGTGGCAGCTCCCGCTTCACCGCGAAGAGCTGGCTGGCCGGGCAGCGCGAACTCGCCGCGAAACTCAACACGGTTGGCTTCGAAGTACTGGATGACTCCGCCCATCTGGTCCACCTGGACCGTCCGGATGCGATCGCCAAAGCTTTGAGTTAGGCGGGTGTAGTGAGCGCGGGAGTAGGGAGCTTGCGCTGCCAGACCTCGTCGAGCGCCATCCGCATCGCGCCCGTGACGACCGCGTCCTCGGCAAGAGCGGACAGCTCCAGCTTCGGGTGGTTCAGCGTCAGCAGCCGCAGCTGGTCGGAGATCGCGTCGAGCAGCACCGCACCCGCACGCGCCACACCGCCACCGATCACCACAGCGGTCGGGTCGAGAACCAGTACTGCGGGCGCCAGCGCCCTCGCGAAGTCCCGGGCGACCTGCTGCACGACTGCCTGAGCCACCGGGTCGCGCTCGGCCGCCGCAGCGAACACGTCCGCCGTGTCGAGCTGGTCGCGACCGAGCTCGGCCAGCCGCGAGTTCGGGTTGGCCAGGGCAGCCTGCCGACCCAGTTCGGCGATCGCCTCGGAGCCGACCGCGCGCTCCAGCGGGCCGCGGCTGTCCTCGGGATTGATGACGTCGTCCGGCGCGATCGCGATGAAGCCGATCTCACCGGCGGCACCCGTACCGCGGTGCAGCCGGCCGTCGATCACGATGCCGGCACCGAGCCGCTCACCCCACTGGACCGCCAGCAAGGTGCCGGTGCCACCGCGGGCGGCGGCGATGGCCAGTGCCGCCAGGTTGGCGTCGTTGTCCATCATGACCGGGCAATCGAGCAGGCTGCGGACGTGCTTGGTCAGGTCGACCGCGGACCAGCCGGGCACTGACGGGACCAGCTGGACCCGGCCGGTGTGCTCGTCCACGATGCCCGGGCTCGCGGCGACGGCCGCCGCGATGTCCTCGGCCGGCACCTCCGCCTCGGCCAGCGCCTCGGTGATCACCTCGCTGATCACGCCGAGCAGCTCCTGGGCCGTCCAGCCCGGACCGGACCGGCGGACCAGCGACAACTTCCGGCCGGCCAGATCGGAGACGCCGACGGTGACCCGGTGCGGGCCGACGTCCAGCCCGAGCACCGGCGCGGCGCGGCCTCGCAGCGACACCCGGATCGCCGGCCGGCCGAGCGACCGGTCCGCCGAATCCGGCCCGTGCTGCTGCAGCCAGCCGTTGTCCAGCAGCTCGTCGACCGCCTGGGCGACGGTCGGTCTGGCCAGACCCGTCCGTTCCACCAGTTCGGCGACCCGCAACGGGGCCGGTGCCGAGCGGCGGACCGCGTCCAGCACCGCAGCGACGTTGATCCGCCGCAGCATCGTCGTACCGCCGCCGCCGCCGACCGTTCCCTTGCTCATGTCCGACCCCTTGCCTGCCACTCGCCCATCCTATATATAAAGCGAGCGTTCATAAATTAAAACACTCGGGTAGGGGCGGTTCGCGACCTGTTGTGCCTCAGTCTTGCAGGACAGTGCGGGCAAAACTGCTCAGCGCCTCGCGGTCAGGCTGCTGCGTCTTGGTCATCAGGCTCGCAACATGCTTCTCCACCGTCCGCGGCGAGATATGCAACCGCGACGCAATCGACTTGTTCCCGATCCGATCCACCAACAACCGGCACACCTCATACTCCCGCGTAGTAACCCCCAACCGCCGCAAATTCGCCGGCACCTGATCAGTCCCGGTACGCCGCTGAGAAACCGTCGCCCCCAGCTGCCGCATCAAACTCCGGCATGCACTAGCGACCGGCTGCACATCCGCCGTGTGGAAGTAGTCCTCCGCCTGCCGCAACCACCCGACCGGCTCACCCCAGCCATCGGCATGAGCAGGTTCAGCCACCATCCGCAACGCGAGATGCCGAGCCATCGGGTACAGCGACGAGGTCTCCAACGCCTCGGCCACCTTCGCGTTCGCCTCCTCGATCCGCCCGTCCCTGCCGAGCAAAATCGCATGGGCCCACTGCACGAACTGCCGGTTCCATCGCATTTTGCTACCGGCGGTCGCGGTCACCGCATCGAAGTGCGGCCACCCGTTGCGCCCGGCGAGCACACCCAGCAGGAGTCCCAGTCCGTTCTTCCCGGCCGCGTGGAACGTTGTCGGATTCTGCGCGTCGTAGGCGAGCGCCTGGGCCATGTCGGACTCGGCAAGCTCCCGATTCTCCTCGAGCAGAGCACAGAAGGTCCTGGCCAGTCCGTAGGACAATGGCAGCTCATGAGAGGCGCGCTCGCCCCAGGTAGCCAGCTCCGCGAGCACTGCCTCCATCTCGGCGCGCTTGCCCTGATGGCCGGCCAATACAGCCTTGGTGACCAGCACGTACGGCGCACCTCGGGTCAGTTTGAGCCGCTGGGTCACCGCCAGGCAGGCATCGATCATCTCGGCAGCCTTCTCGTACTCCGCCCGCAGGACTGCCTGCTGCCCGAGCGCGCCGTCGACTTCGTAGGCGCTCGGGATCGCGCCGATCCGGAGCGCCTGCTGGCGGGCCCGTTCCAGCTCCGTCACATCACCGTCGGCCAGACACATCGTGCCGGCTTGGAAGATATGCGAGATGACCCGCTGGACCGCCATGTTGTTCTCCGCGGCCACTTGCTGGGCTCGGCGGAAGTAGCCGATCGACTGATCCAGATCGTGCTCGCGGGAAAGGATCCCGAGCAATTGCCAGGCATCGACGGCGACCGCCGGCAGGTTGGCCCGCTCGGCCGCCTCGGCGGCCCGGGTGGCGAGCTCGGCCGCGGACTTCAACCGGCCGGGACTCGTCTTCGTCAGTTCGAGGGCTGCCGCCATCGCATCCAGCGGAGCTTGGTCGGCGTCGTCCGCGTCCGGCCCGAGCAGGGATCGGGCGAGGGCGATATGGGTGGACGCCGGGGACCAGCGGCCGGCCACGTGCTCGACGCCGGCCAGTTCGACGTACAGAGCCGCGACCTTGCGGCTGTCGAGGTTGCGGTTGGCCAGTTCGTCGATCGCCTCCGTGCCGGCGGCGGGATGGTCGAACTGACCGGTCTCGGCGAGCGCGAGCAGCAGCGACGCCAGCAGGTCGGCGCGGTAGCCGATATCGGGATCGTCGGCGAGCAGGGTGTGGGCGCGGCCCAGCAGATTCACCGCGGAGGCCATCGAGCCCTCGTCGAAGGACCGGCGGCCGGTCACGGCGAACAACCGCCCGGCGCGCGCCCGGTCACCGCCCGCCTCGGCGAGCTCAGCGACCATCGGGGCCCATTCGCCCGGGAGCCTCGGGTGCATTTCTTCGATCGCGTCCGCGCACCGGCGGGCCAGGCTCGCTCGCTCCGTGGGGTTCAAGCCGGCCAGCAGCGCCTCGGCTGTCAGCGGATGCCGGAACGCGTACCAGTCCGGCACCGGTTCGTCCGGGCCGACCAGTTGAGCGGCGAGTCCGGCCCGCAGGGTGGCGAGCAGTTGCCGTTCGTCGACGCCGCTGGCATGCCGGACCACGCTGAGCGGAAAGCGGTGGCCGATCACCGCGGCCAGGACGAGGATCTCTCGCGATTCCGGCCCCAGTTGATCGGTCCGGCTGCTGATACTGCGGACCACCGCGGCCGGCACCGTCATCCGGAAGTCGTCAACCACCTGGACGGTGCCATCTGTTGCTGAGAGCAACTGTCCGGACCGGCTCGCCTCCTGGAGCAGTTCTTCCACGATGAAAGGGACTCCGGCGCTGTCACTCCAGAGCCGCTCGGCCAGCAGGTCGGGCACTCCGCTCGGTGCGACCTCCAGGCACCCGGCGGCCAGCGCCCGGACGTTCTCGCGGTCGAGCGGCTGTGGTTCGATGAGTGCCGCGGTGCCGCGTTGAGCCGCGAGCTGGGCCAGTTCGGCCGCCGGTGTGCGGTCGCCGCGCAGCGTCGCGACGACGGCGATCGGCTGGTCCTGCAGGTTGTCCAGCAGGTACTCGATCACGGCGAGCGTCTCCGGATCGGAGCCGTGCAGATCCTCCAGCACCAGCAGACATCCGCGGTCCCGGGCGACCAACTGGAGCAGCCGAAGGATTGCCTCGCCCAGGACGACCGCGGAGATTCCGCTCTCCGGTACGTCACCGTCGTCCCAGTCGGGCACGAGTCGTCCGAGGACCCGGCGGTAGAGGCCGAGCCGTTCGGGATCCGGCATCTCGCCACGCCGGATCAGTGACAGCAGAGCCTCGGTGAACGGACGAAACGCGACCGTCGTGCCGATGGCACCGACCCGGCCACGCAACGTGGCCATCCCGTGGTCGAGGGCCAGCGTGGTGCCCACTGCGGCCAGCCGGCTTTTTCCGATCCCTGGTTCACCGAGCAGGAAAAGCGCACCACCGCGCCCATCGCGTGCCTCGGCGAGCAGATGATCGAGTCGATCGATCTCGCTGTCTCTGCCGACCACTCTGGGCGCATGGGTCTGCATGGTTGCAAACTCTAGCCACGCTCCGAAGGGATCGCAGTGGGTTCGGCCGGTCGCTTTCGGCCGGCCCGGCTGGCTCAAACGATTGTTGCAGTCGGGCCGGACTCAGGCAGTCGCTGACTTTCGGTTCAATTGGGGTTGTGGATGGTGGTGAAGGTGCTGCAGCCGTCAGTGACCTCGATGACGCCGACGGCCAGCGTGCTGGCGGCGCCGACCAGGGCGAAGGCGCGCGCGCCGATCCGCAGGCGCTTGGGCAGGTTGATCGGGCCGATCGGGTCCGGCTGTGCCTCGGCGGGCTGCTGGTCTTCGTGGTTGGGCTGGGCGGTCATGGTGTTTCCCCTGTCGAGTGATGTGCTGTCCGGTCTGTGCGCTGTGATGGGCGCCGTGGGCCGGTGGTGGGTTCTTGTAGCAGGACGGACGGGACCTGGGGGCTGAAGCCGAGGCGGAGCAGGCCGTAGCCGATGCCGGCCAGGCCGGTCAGCAGGCCTGGTGAGGCGACGGCTCGGGGCGTTCCGCAGTGCGGTCCGTACTGCTGTACTGCGGCGAGCACCAGCCCGGCCCGGCGTCGCCGGACCGCCTCTGTGGCTGGGTGATCGCTTTCGGTGAGCCACAGGAGTGGCTCGACCGCGCCGAGCTCGCCGTGACACAGACTCATGTCGGCGAGTACCGGACGTTCGTTGGCGGTCCTCAGATAGGTGTCGAGGTCCGTGGGAGCACCAGCGGACAGCCGGGCGAGGATGGTGCCCGCACCGCCCGCACACCAGCCGGCGTCGGCCGGCCGATCCTGCCTTTCGTGGTCGACAGCAGTCCGCGCCGCGTCGCCGTACCGATGGTCTTGTACTGCGTACTGTCCGAGGGCCCAACCGATGCCCTGGTAGCCACGCGCGAACCCTTGATCGGGAGCCTGTACTCCGCTGTTCACCGTCGCGACCAGTTCGTCGGCGTACCGAGCAGCGAGTCGTGCGGCGGCAGGTAGCCCGTGAATCGCTTGCATTGCGGCGAGTCCGCCTGCTGCACCTTCTACATAACCAGGGAACTGGTCAGGGTCAGGTGAGAGCTGCTCTGCGAGTTCCAGCGAAGCAGCGAGCCACTTGGTGATCTCCGGGTCGTCCAGCAAGGAACCGAGCCGGTTGAGTCCGTAGCTGATTCCACCGAGGCCGTGTAGCCCGGGCCCGACGATCTGCGCCGCTTCCGGCGCTGCTGCGAGAGCCTCAAGAAGTAAAGGGATCGGGCGGATCGCATCCCTGGCCAAGTCGCTGTACTTCTGTGCTCCGGTGAGCGCACCGATCTGCGCAAGGAAGAGAGCAGTACCGGTGAAGCCGTTCGACAGGCCCGCGCCCATCGGCATCACGGCCCAGTGGTGGTCGTCGAGCAGTTCAAGGCTGAGCCAGTTCGCCTCACCGCCGCTGCGGCCGAGTACTTGGGCCATGATCTCGTCGGCGATGTCGGTGGCCGCTGCGAGCAGTCGCTCAGGATCGGCTTCCGCTGCGCCCAGAGTCGGCCTACTCGTCGTACTGGTGTGTACTACTGGTTCCGGGCGGGTGGCGAGGCAGGCGGAGATGATCCATTGCTGGCGGTGCTGGTCGATCTCGCTCATCGCGGTGATCTTGGCCTCGACCGCGGCGAGTCCGGTGCTGGCCAGGAACTGCGGCACCCGGCTGCCGTCCGCTGCCCAGAGGTCGTGGCTGCCGGGTCGAGCGGTGAAGAGCGGTACGTCGCCTGCCCAAAGATCAGCGAGTTCATAAGGCACCAAGCGGCGTACCGATGGGTCCGCTTCCCAGAGAAGATCGAGCAGTTGACTGCGGCCGTCTGCGTCCCGGAGTGCGTCCGGATGCGTCGACTCGTCGAGCAGCGTCACGTAGGTCTGCGTCGGCCGCGCAACGAACCGGATCTCGTCCGTCGCGCAGCGGGCCAGCAGGCCGTCCGGGCCGAGCAGCTCCTTGCGGTGCCAGGCGATCGCCTCATACGCGGCCCGGAACCCTGTCAGCAAAGCGATCTCGTAGTCGCGCGGCTCCATGTCGACGCCGTCGAGCCGGGGGCGGTTGCGGCCACCCGGGGTGGTGCCTGGCCGGCGTACGAGGTGCATGGTGTCGAGTCCGGCGTCGGCCCAGTCCACCTTGCTGATCGGAGCGACCTCCCCGACGTCACCACCCAGACCGGAGATGTCAGCGACGCCATGCTCGCCGGTGAACAGCAACGGCAGCAGGGCTGTGCGGTAGACCGAGCTGCGAAGCGCTGTGTGCGCAGGGTCTCCACCCAGTACGCCGTTGTCCTGCTGACTCGGGTGGAAGAGAGTCTCCACGTCCACGATTACCGGCTGGTCGCCATCGGCGATCAGGTTCTCGTAGTGCATGTCCGTGCCGTCCAGTACATACAGCAAGGCCAGTAGCGCGCCCTGCCGGTGGTAGAAGCGGCGTACTTCGGCCAGCTCGGTGCAAGGGTTGTGGTCGACGAAACCGAGGTAGCCGTACGACGGTCTGCGGACTACCCGGACCGTCCGCAGCCCGAGCCCGGTTCGCTCGTTCAGCCAGTCGATCAGCTCGTTGAAGTGCTGGTGCAGATCGAGCGGCCGGGGTTTGTAGATCACGTGCCGGCCATCGGCAAAGGTGAGGGTGGCGGTCGACCGGCCGCCGCGGTGGGGGTCGCCCCCGGGCTCGATACCGGTCAGGGCGCCGGGATCGACGCCGGCCAGCAACTCGGTGACCAGGAGCTCGCGGTCCTCGGCGAGGCGGGCTAGCAGTTCGAGGTGACCCTCGACAGCCTGTCGGCACGCCTCGCCCAGGACCCGGGCCAGCACCGGGTATGCGGCCAGGAATTCCGCCAGCTCGCTCCCTCCCGCGAGCCGGTGGGTGAAGTTCAGGAACCGCTCGGCCGGTGTCTCGCCGGCCAGTTCTTGCCTGCTCCGGGCCCGGGCCAGCTCCAGCACCAGGGTGCGGGCGGCCAGCCGGACCAGCCGGTCACCCAGCTGGCGGAGGAACTGCTCGGTCACCGCTCCGGACTGCCCGGCCGTCGCCAGGTCGCGGCGGGCCGACTCCAGCAGCGGTGCCAGGCAACTGACAAGCGCTTGTTTCCAGTCGTCGGAGACCGGTTGCCGTTCGAAGGTCAGGGTCGTACTGCGTTCCACGTACTCCGCCCAGGCGGGCACTTGCCGGCCTGTTTCGTGTGGTCCGATACCGGCCGCCCACCAGGCCTTCGCCTGGCCGGCCGGAAGCGTCCCAGCGGTCGTGGAGTTGAGCACGGGCTCAGGGTGCCATCGGCTACCGGGTGCTGCCATGGGTACGGAGCCCCCATATTCGTCCGCCGATGGTGCGGCGGGTGGGTAGGCGCTGCCGCACCGCGGGATGGCGACTGGGGGTTGACCACCCCGCGGCAGCAGCGCCCGGACCGATCGCGACGTCTGGTGGAACGTCAGACCGGGCCAGGAACTTCGGTACTACGGGCAACCGCCGAACGGCCGCCGCTGCTCTGCGTTCTCGACGTCGGCCTCCTCCGGTTGCGTTTCTAGGGGATGGATGTGATCGAACGCCGTGAACGATGCCTGACTGGTCATGGACCGGACAAGAGCTTCGGCCCCCCAAATTCCGCCCCGATCGGCGCCCGGTTCAGCTACGTGCGACCGACCCGGAACATGGGGGCAGATCACCCATGCGCGCGCGAGAGGGAGCTGCGACGGTGGCTAGGTGTTCAGCCCCGTCACACCCGGTCTCCCGGTCTCTGCCCACTCGGTCCTCGACGTGGTGCCGCAGATGGCCGGGCAGTCGGCGGCGGCCGCGCTGCGGGAGACCGTCGAGGTCGCCCAGGCGGCGGACGATCTCGGCTACCGGCGCTTCTGGGTCGCTGAGCACCACGGTGTTCGTGGCATCGGCAGTGCGGCTCCCGCAGTGCTCGCGGCGGTACTGGCGGCCCGGACCGACCGGATCCGGCTCGGCTCCGGCGCGGTGATGCTGGCGAACCACCAGCCGCTGGTGATCGCCGAGGAGTTCGCGGCACTCGCAGCGGCGTACCCGAGCCGGATCGATCTCGGCGTCGGCAAGGCGCCGGTCGCGGCGGCGCCGACCACGGCCGCTGCGCTCGGCCGGACCGACGTCGGCTGGGACGCGTTCCCGCAGCGATTGGACGAGCTCTGCGGCTTCCTCCGGGACGGACTGCCCGGACGTGCTCCGGTCGGGGATGTGCGACTGGCACTGGCCGGCTTGCCACCACCGGTGTTCGTGGTCGCCGGTACGCCGCACGAGGCCCAGGTCGCCGCAGTACGGGGGTTGCCGGTGTTCGTGGCTCACCACACCAACGCGCAGTCCACACTGGCGGCAGCATCGACGTACCGGGAATCGTTCGAGGCAACCGGGCCCACAGGCAAGCCGTATCTCGCTGTCACGGTCGGCATCGTCGCGGCCGACACTGATGAAGAAGCGGTGATCCGGCTGGCGGAGTACGTCCGCGTGAAGCTTCGACTCACTGCAGCATCTTCCAGAGCTACTCCAGCCGAATTGCTGGAAGTACTGCGTGCGCCACTGACTACCCGTGAGCGGCACAAGGCAGAGAAGCTGCTGGACGACCCCGGCCACATCGTCGGGTCCCGGGCGACCGTCGCTTCAGAGCTGGCTTCGCTAGCGGCCGACACGGGAGCCGACGAGATCATGCTGGTCCCACTCGCTTTCGACGGGCTGGTTCGCTCGGCCATCCTGCGCACCACTGCGGCCGGTCTGACCCGCACTGTGCGGAGTGTCCCTCGCTCTGCCCCGCACTTCGTTGCCACTGCTTGATCGCTCCGGCCTACTGTGGGTACTGCTGTGGATGGTCCCTTGGAGAGGCAGAGCAGATGTCGCGAGAGCAGGAAGTCGTCGAAGCGTGTCCCACCGACCTGTTCATCGGGGGCAAGTGGCAAGCCGCTGAGAACGGCAAGACCCTGGCAGTAGAGGACCCGTCCACCGGTACGACGCTCTGCTCGGTCGCCGATGCGAGTGTGGCCGACGGCAAAGCAGCCCTGGATGCTGCCGTTGCCGCGCAGGCGGACTGGGCCGCGACGCCGCCCCGGGATCGCGGCGAGATCCTGCGCCGGACCTTCGAGCTGATGACCGCCCGGGCCGACGAGCTCGCGTTGCTGATGACGCTGGAGATGGGCAAGCCGGTCGCCGAGTCGAAGGGCGAGATCGCGTACGCCGCGGAGTTCTTCCGCTGGTTCGCCGAGGAGGCCGTGCGGATCGACGGCGGCTACCAGATCGCACCGAACGGCAAGGGCCGCTTCGTCGTACTGCGTCAGCCGGTCGGCCCGTGTCTGCTGATCACCCCCTGGAACTTCCCGGCTGCGATGGGCGCCCGCAAGATCGGTCCGGCAGTCGCGGCCGGCTGCACGATGGTGATCAAGCCGGCCGCGCAGACACCGCTGTCGATGCTGAAGCTGGCCGAGTTGATGACCGAGGCCGGGTTGCCGCCCGGCGTACTGAATGTCGTCGTCACCAGCGACGCCGGCGGCGTGATGGAGCCGCTGATCAAGGACGGCCGGGCCCGCAAGCTGTCCTTCACCGGCTCGACCCCGGTCGGCAAGAAGCTGATCGAGCAGTCCGCCGACCAGGTCTTGCGGACGAGCATGGAGCTCGGCGGGAACGCGCCGCTGCTGGTGTTCGAGGACGCCGACCTGGACAAGGCGGTCGACGGCGCGATGCTGGCGAAGATGCGCAACGGCGGTGAGGCCTGTACGGCGGCCAACCGGATCTACGTGCACTCGTCGGTGATCGACGCGTTCGGGGCGAAGCTGACCGAGCGGATGGCGGCCCTGAAGGTCGGCCGGGGCACCGAGGACGGCGTTGATGTCGGCCCGCTGATCGACGGGGCGCAACGGGACAAGGTGGCGGACCTGGTGGCCGACGCGATCGCCCAGGGCGCCGAGGTGCTGCTCGGCGGGTCGGTTGCCGAGGGCAACGGGTACTTCTACCCGCCGACGGTGCTGGCCGGCGTACCGGCGTCGGCGCGGTTGCAGAAGGAGGAGATCTTCGGGCCGGTCGCGCCGCTGACGCCGTTCGAGGACGAGGCCGAGGCGGTGCGGATGGCGAACGACACCGAGTTCGGGCTGGTGTCCTATCTGTTCACCAAGGATCTGAGTCGCGCGCTGCGGGTGTCCGAGGCGCTGGAGAGCGGGATGGTCGGGCTGAACCAGGGCATCGTGTCGAACCCGGCGGCGCCGTTCGGTGGCGTCAAGCAGTCCGGTCTCGGCCGCGAGGGCGGTTCGGTCGGGATCGATGAGTACCTCGACGTGAAGTACATCGCGGTCAACCTCGACTAAGCAGGCCGCAATGCCTGTAGGTGCCCGTCGAGCAGCTCGACGAGACGCTTGCGGGGGAACGCTCGCGGGTCGAAGAGCGCCTGTACGACGAGGCCGTGGGTGAATGCGGCCAGGCCCGCCACCAGATCTTCCGGGTCCCCCGGTGGCAGGTCGCCGTCGTTCTGGGCCGCGCTGACCAGCGGTAGCAGTTTCGCGCGCCAGCGTTTGTAGCGAGCCTTCTCCAGTGCGTGCAGTTCGGGATCGGACAGTGCGACGTCCCACGAGCTGACCCAGACCCGGTTGATCTCCGTTGCCTCCGGCGTCAGCGGCAGGACCGCCCGCAAGGCGGAGCGCAAGGAGTCCGGTTGCGGCACCAGCGCCTGGGTCCGTTCCTCGGCCAGCTCCAATGCGTGCACGACGAGCGCCTGTTTGGACGGGAAGTAGTGCGTGACGAGGCCGGTGGTCGCGCCGAGCTCGATCGCGACCGCGCGCAGCGTGAGGCCGTCGAACCCGCGTTGCGCGAGAACGCGCCAGACCGCGGCCGACACGTCCCGCCGCCTGGCCTCGTGATCCGTCTTCGCCGGCACCCTGCCACCTCCTGGGGGTTATAGTACGTACCTAACGTTTGTTATGTACTAATGGGGAGGCCGGATGTTCGCCGTACAGATCGCCGAAGGGGCCGAGCTGCGGCCGCTGGAGCCGTGGCAGGCAGGGGAGTTCCTGGCGCATGTGGAGAAGGCGCGGCCGCACATCGCGGCGTACATCCCGTGGTCGGAGGTGGTCGACGACGAGGAGAAGGCACGCCACTTCCTGCAGCGGTACGCGACCCGGCAGGCGAACGACGAAGGCCGGCTCTACGGGATCTGGCTGGACGGCGAGCTGGTCGGCGGGCTGATGTTCCGGACCTTCGAGCCGGGTTGGGGCAGTTGTGAGCTCGGAGTCTGGCTCTCGGCCGAAGCGGAGGGGCGAGGCCTGATCTCGCGATCCGCCCAGCACTTGATCGACTGGGCGATCGGAACGCGCGGGATGGCCCGGGTCGAGTGGCGATGTGTTCCGACGAACAGTCGCAGTGTCGCCGTGGCCAAGCGGCTGGGGATGGCGTGCGAGGGAACCCTGCGGCAGGCCTTCCCGCATCGGGGCGAGCTGCACGATGTCCAGATCTGGGCGATGGTCCGGGAGGAGTGGGCGCACCGCAGCTGGGCCTGATGCCGGGGCATACTGGGGGATCGTGACTGATTACTGGGGGATCAGGTTGGCTGCGCTGGTGGCCGGCGCGCTCGTAGTACTGGCTGGTTGTGGAGACACTCCGGTGGCCACGCCCACGCCAGACCGCACCTTCTCCAGCATCCCAGTCGTCAGCACCCCAACTCCCAGCACGCCGAAGCCTCCGCAGCGGGACTTGTTGGAGGTTGTGCAGCACGGGCCGCGGGACAAGAAGCAGGTCGCATTGACCTTCGACGCTGACCTGACGGCCCTCATGCGCAAGCGGCTGCAGCGCGGGACAGTGAAGTCGTACTACAACGAAGCGCTGATCAACGAGCTTCGCCAGTTGAAGGTGCCTGCGACCTTGTTCCTCACCGGGATGTGGATGGAGGAGTATCCGGACCGCACCCGGCAGCTCGCGTCGGACCCGCTGTTCGAGCTCGGCACCCACACCTACGACCACCGCGGGTTCACCAAGCACTGCTACACCCTCGGAACGGTCCCACCCGCTGACATGCTGACCGACGTACGGAAAGCAGTCGACCTTCTCGCCCGGCTGGATCCGCATCCGACGAAGTGGTTCCGCTTCCCCGGCGGTTGCTACGACGGCACCGCATTGCACGAACTCGCCCCGTCGGGCGTGACCGCGGTCGGCCTGGACGTTCCCGGTGCCGACGGCTTCGCCAAGTCGCCGAAGCCGATCATCAAGCAGGTGCTCTCGCACGTGCAGAACGGCTCGATCGTCGTCCTGCACATGCACGGTGGCGACAACGCGCCCTTCACCGACGAGGCGATCCCCGAGATCGTCCGCACGCTGCGCGCCCGCGGCTACACCCTGGTCACTGTCAGCCAGCTGATGTCTCAACCCACGGGTTGAACCAGTAGTTCCATCGGCGGGTTGATGAGTGTTGGCGGTACGGCATGGCAGTCTGGGGGACCATGACGACGATCCCCGACTCGCGCTCGCGGGGCCGGAGTCTGCGCAAGGGCGCACTCGGGCTGCGCGCCTCCACGGCGATCGGGGTCTCGTCGACCGCGCCGGCGTACTCGCTGGCCGTGTCCGTCGGGCTGCTCGCCGGGACGGTCGGTGCGGCGACCCCGTTCATGCTGGCGGTCAGCGCGATCCCGGTGATCCTCGTGGCGCTGTGCTTCCGGGAGCTGAACACGGCCGAGCCGGACTGCGGTACGACGTTCCGCTGGACCGAGAAGGCGTTCGGCCGCGGGATCGGCCGGATGGTCGGCTGGACCACCGTGATGGCCTGCGTGCTGGTGATGGGGAACCTGGCCCAGGTGGCCGCCGTCTACTCGTACGTGTTGTTCGGACTCGACGGTGCCGCTGAATCGCGGGTCGCCCAAGCGGGCCTCGGTGCGGTGTTCATCGTCGGGATGGCCGTGCTGGCTTATCGGGGGATCCGGATCGCCGCCTGGACCCAGTTGCTGCTGCTCGGGCTCGAATTGCTCGCGCTGCTCTGGTTCGCGGTCAACGCGTTCTGGGTGGCCGACTCCTTCAGCATCCCCGCGCTCACGACCCAGGGCGACGGCAGCTGGTCGACCGGACTGCTGATCGCGGTGTTCCTCTACTGGGGCTGGGACTCGTCCTTCAGCGTCAACGAGGAAACGCGCAACCCCCGCAGTACGCCGGCCGTCGCCGCCCTCGCCGCGAACGCGATCCTGGTCATCCTGTACGTCGTGGTCGCCTGGTCGGCCGTCGCGTACGCCGGAACGGACACCCTGGCGAGCATCTCGGACGGCGACTTCTTCGCGGTCCTGGCCGGCGACCTGCTCGGATCGGCCGGCGGCAAGCTGCTGATCGCTGCCGTGCTGGCGTCGGCGCTCGCCTCGACCCAGACCACGATCCTGCCGACCGCGCGGACGATGCTCTCGATGGCCCGCCGGGATGCGTTCCCCGGACAGTTCGCCCGGATCTCGACCCGCTTCGACACCCCGAGCGTCGCTACCTGGGTCTTCGCCGGGGTCAGCCTGCTGATCTTCGTGGTCCTCGTGCTCACCTCCGACGCCGTGCTGGCCGACTCGGTCGGCGCCGTCTCCATCCTGGTCTCGCTGTACTACCTGGCCACCGCGCTCGCCGTACCGGTTTATTTCAATGCGCAGATCCGTGGCCGGGTGCTGCAACGGGTGGTGGTGCCGTTGCTGGCGACGGCCGGGTTCGTCACCGTGCTCGTGCTCGCGGTCGCCGACGCGGCCACCGGCTCGCTGGTTGTCGTCGGTGTGACGATGGTGGTGGGCGCGATCGTCATGTACTCGATGAAGCCGCCCGCCGAAGGGGAGGCCCGATCGTGACAGAGCAGCGTCGACGGATGCGCAGTGCCGGGATCACGCTCGGGCTGACGGCACTGGTCGCGGCCTCGCTGACCGGCTGCTCGAACGACAACGACCAGCCCGACTACGCGGCGATCTGCGTCGACCCGCAGACCCAGGAGCGGACGAACGACGACAACTGCAAGGACAACCGCGAGTACCACGGGTCGGGCGCGGGCTTCTTCTGGTTCTACATGGCGACCCGGGCCGGCGGACTCGTGCCGCCGATCGGCGGGCGGTACAACACCGGTCAGGGCACTTTCACGACGCCGACGACGCGGCCGGGCGGATCCGGTTCGCCGACGATCAAGCGCGGCGGGCTGGACACCAAGGGCGGCGACATCGGCAAGATCAGCCGGGGCGGCTTCGGCAAGGCGGGCAAGGGCGGGTCGGGCGGCTGATGTGGCGGCACGCGATCCGGCCGCGGCCCGGCTGGAAGGAGAAGGTGGTCGAGCAGGGGCTGGTCTTCCCGATGACCGACATGCCCGACGGCAGCGAACGGCCGTACTGGAACGAGAGCGCCTGGTACGAGGTGACGATGGACGAGGTGCTGCACCTCGAACGGGTCACCGAGGAGCTCTACGAGATGTGCAAGCACGCCGCCTCGGTGATGGTGAACAAGTTCAGTGACGACCAGCTCGGGCTGGCGTCCGGGACGTTGTCGCTGGTGCAGCAGTCGCTGAAGCGCGAGGACCTGTCGGTCTACGCGCGGTTCGACCTGGCCTGGAGTGGCGTCGAGCCGAAGATGCTGGAGATCAACGGCGACACCCCGACCGGGCTGCTGGAGTCCGCGGTGATCCAGTGGAACTGGCTCGAGGACGTGTTCCCCGACGCCGACCAGTGGAACTCGGTGCACGATCGCCTGGTCAAGTGGTGGAGCGAACGGCGTACGGCCGGGGCCTTTCCCGGCAACGAGGCGCACTTCTTCAACTCGGCGGCGGAGACCACCGGGGAGGAAGCGATGACGGTCGCCTACCTGCGCGACACTGCGGCGATGGCCGGCCTGGCGACGTACGGGCATGAGATCGAGGACCTCGGCTGGGAGTCGGTGCAGCGGGCGTTCGTGGACTGGGGTGGGCGGAAGATCCGGACCGCGTTCAAGCTGTATCCCTGGGAGGACATGCTCGACGACGAGTTCGGCAAGTACATCCTGGCCGGGGTCGAGCGCGAACCCGTGCAGTGGATCGAGCCGGTCTGGAAGACGATGCTCTCCACCAAGGCGATCCTGCCGGTGCTCTGGGAGCTCTACCCGGACCATCCGAACCTGCTGCCCGCGTACTTCGGTACGCCGGGCGATCTGCTCGAGTGGGTTGCCAAGCCGCTGCACGGGCGCGAGGGCAGCAACATCCGGATCCACACCATCGCCGACCCGGTCGACCATGTGCAGTCGGGGCCGTACGACACGGACACCATGGTCTACCAGGAGTGGCACCCGCTGCCGTCGTACGAAGGAAACAGAGCTGTGATCGGGAGTTGGGTGGTGGACGGGGTCGCTGCGGGCATGATGGTTCGTGAGTCCGACGGGCCCATCACCGACTACTACGCCCGCTTCGTGCCGCACGCCATCGGCACCGAGGCGCGCCCGGATGAGGAAACGATCCGGGCCTGGTTGAACGAGTAGCCGGAGGGGCACCCCGAAGTAGGAAAGGCGGTGTCTCGTGAAGCTTGCTCAGCTGGCGATGGCCGGAGATGTGAATGCGCCCTGGAACGGGCATGACACCAGGGTCCTGATCGTCGCGGTGATCGGCATCGCGCTGATCGTCGCCTTGATCGTGGCGCTGAAGGTGCACGCATTCCTCGCGCTGACGATCGGCGCGCTGTTCGTCGGGCTGGCCTCCGGGATCGGGGCCGCCACGGTGACGAAGTCCTACGAGACCGGGGTCGGCGGTGTGCTCGGGTACGTCGGGGTGCTGATCGCGCTCGGGGCGATGCTCGGCAAGCTGCTCGCGGACTCCGGCGGCGCCGACAAGGTGGTGGACACGCTGCTGCACGGCAAGGCGTCGACCCTGCCCTGGAAGATGGCGCTGATCGCGGGGATCATCGGGATCCCGATGTTCTTCGAGATCGGGCTGGTGCTGCTGATCCCGATCGTGATGCTCGCGGTACGCCGGTCGGGTGGGCGCGCGATGCTGCTCGGGATCCCGGCGCTGGCCGGACTGTCGGTGCTGCACGGGTTCGTGCCGCCGCACCCGGGGCCGCTGGCGGCGATCGGGATCCTGCACGGGAACGTGGGGATCACGCTCGCGCTGGGGCTGCTGGTCGCGGTTCCGTCGGTTGTGGTGGCGGGTCCGCTGTTCGCCCGGTTCGCTGCTCAGTGGGTGCCTATCGGCGCTTCGGGCGCGGCCCTCGCGGTGACGAGCAGCTCCGGTACGTCGGGGTCGGGGTCGGGGCTGCAGGATCGGCCGACGCCGGTTTCCGGCGATCGGTCGGCGCCGGTTTCCGGCGCCGAGGAAGCCGGTACGGCGCAGGACCCGACGGCGACGCGGAGCCCGAGTTTTGCGTGGACCCTCATCACGGTGTTGTCGCCCGTGGTGCTGATGCTGCTCAAGGCTGCTGCGGATGTCTGGATGAGCAAGGACGCCGCGCTCTACCCGTTCCTGGAGTTCATCGGCGATCCGGTAGTGGCACTGCTGATCGCCGTACTGCTGGCGATGTACACCTTCGGTACTGCGGTCGGCTTCACGGTCAGCGTGCTGAGCAAGAAGATCGGCGAGAGCCTGCTGCCGATCGTCGGTGTGCTGCTGATCGTCGGTGCCGGTGGTGGCTTCAAGCAGGTCCTCGTCGACGGCGGCACCGGCACCGCGATCGCGAAGATCGCCATCGACGCCGGCCTCTCCGCGCTCTTCCTCGGCTGGATCGTCGCCGTCCTCATCCGCCTCGCCACCGGCTCCGCCACCGTCGCCACCGTGACGGCTGCCGGCATCGTCGCCCCGCTAGCCGCCGGCCTCAACGACCCCAACCTCGCCCTGGTCGTCCTGGCCATCGGCGCCGGCTCGCTCTTCTTCTCCCACGTCAACGACGCCGGCTTCTGGCTGGTCAAGGAGTACTTCGGCCTCACCGTAGGCCAAACCATCAAAACCTGGTCCGTCATGGAAACCATCATCTCCATCATGGGCCTAGCCCTAACAGCCCTCCTCTCCTTGTTGTTCTAGAGGAGGTCGTTGGCTGAGCGGAGTAGCGGCTTGGTGAGGGTGGTGGGGGTGGTTGTGGTGTTGGTTACGTGGAAGGTGTGGGTGTTGCCGGGGGAGAGGGTGATGAGGGCGGTGTCTACCTTGGTGGCTGGGTCTAGGCGGTCGGGGAAGAGGGTCAGGTCTTTGGTGAGGGCGGTGGCGGTGACCGTGACGTCGTAGCCGTTGGGGGTTTGGGTGACTTCGGCGGTGTAGGGGTCTGCGACGACCTTCAACGAGGTGTCTTCTACGAAGTACCAGTACGCCGTGGTGCCGTCGGTGGTGCGGACCTCTACGTACTCCGAGGTGGGGTCGGTCGGTGTGGCGATCGGCGATGGGAGGGGGTTGAGAGTGCTGGAGCGGGCGGGGACCTCCAAGGCGAAGGTTTCGCTGGCGAGGATGTCGGGGGTGAGGGTGCTTCGGCGGGTGACGGTGACCTCGGTGGTCCAGGGGATCGCGGTGTCGTTGTGTGCGGCAACGACCGGGCCGTCCTCGCGGGGTTGCACGGTCAGCAGGCGGTCGGCGTACGCGCTGCGGAGGGCGAACCACAGCGGCTTGCGGATCCCGTGCCCGTCGACGGCGGCCCAGGAGACGACCGGCCAGTTGTCGTTCAGCTGCCAGACGATGGCACCGCGGTTGAGCGGGAACAGGCTGCGGAAGTGTTCGATGCCGTAGGCAACAGCTCGCGCCTGGTTCAGCTGAGTCGTCCAGTGCCAGTCGTCGATGTTGTCCCACTTCGGCAGGTGGTCGCCGAGGCCGCGCTCGAGTTTGAGGTTGCCCTCGTACGCCTTCTGGTGCACCAGCATCTGTTCGCCGTACGGGTCGAGTGGCTCGTCATGCACCACAGAGGTGAGCGTCGACCAGGCCGGCGGTCCCTGGAAGCCGAACTCGGATACGAACCGCGGCTTGTACTTCCGGTACGTCGAGTAGTCCACCTGGTTCCACACATCCCAGACGTGCATGGTGCCGTGGCGCTCGTCGTTCGGGTGGATGTAGCGGTCGTAGGAGAACGGACTACCGGCCGAGTACGGCGTACGCGGGTCCAGCTCGGCGACGATCGACGGGAGCAGGTCGAAGTAGTAGCCCTCACCCCAGGAACGGCCGGCCAGCGGCGCGCGCCAGCCCCATTCGACGTACCCCCAGATGTTCTCGTTGTTGCCGTTCCAGACCGCGAGGCTCGCGTGCCGGCTCAACCGGGTGACGGCCTGCCGGGCTTCGGCCTCCACCTCGCTCCAGAGCGGCTCGTCCTCGGAGTACGCCGCGCAGGCGAACAGGAAGTCCTGCCAGACCAGCACGCCGAGCTCGTCGCAGATGTCGTAGAAGTCTTCGCTCTCGTAGATCCCGCCGCCCCAGACCCGCAGCAGGTTCATGTTCGCGTCGATCGCGTCCCGGATACTGCGCTCGTACGTCGAGCGGGTCTGCCGGGTGATCAAGGCGTCGTCCGGGATCCAGTTCGCCCCGCGGACGTACACCGGCTCGCCGTTGACCGACAGGATGAACGGCGTACCGTCCTCGTCCGGCGCCACGTCCATCGTGATCGTGCGGAACCCGACCCGCCCTTGCCAGTCGTCGCTACGGCCACCGGCGCTGACGGATACCTGCACGTCGTACAAGGGCTGGCCGCCGTAGCCGCGCGGCCACCAGCGGTCCACCGCGTCGATCGTCGAGGTGACCCCGGCCTCCGGCGTGCCCGCGGCCACGGTCATCTGCGTGGTGGTGCCGCCGACCTCGACCGTGATGGTGGCGTCGGCCCCGGCCTCGACATCATCCGACCAGGCGAGCCCGACCCTGGTGTCCAGTACGCCGCGGTCGCGATCCAGCCCGGCCAGCGGACGGACCGAGTCGATCCGTACGCCGGTCCAGGACTCGATCCGCAGCGGCCGCCAGATGCCGGCCGTCGCCACGTCGATGCCCCAGTCCCAGCCGAAGTTGCTCGCCATCTTGCGGATCGCGTTGTAGGGATGGAGATTCGTGTGCGGCCACATCCCGGACTCCTCGCGCAGCCGATTGGCGGTCGCGACCGGCGAGGCGAACTCGATCACCAGTTCGTTGCGCTCGGCAACCAGCAGTCCGGTGACCGGGAACCGGTAGGAACGGTGCTGGTTGCAGGTCTCGCCGATCACGGTGCCGTTCAGCGTGACCCGCGCGGCCGTGTCGAGGCCCTCGGCGACGAGCTCCTGGACGGTGTGCTCGTCGGCCTCCCAATCGAAGACGGTCCGGTAGCTCCAGCTCGTCCTGCCGATCCAGAACAGCTTCGCTTCGTTGTCGCCGTCGAACGGATCGGGGATGACTCCGGCCGTGAGCAGGTCGGAGTACACCTCGCCCGGCACGGTCGCCGCCACCGGCGCCGCGAGCAGCGCACTGTGCCGGTCCGGGACCGGCCCGTCCACCGCCCGGACGGTCCAGGCGGCGCCGCCCTCGGTGGTGAGCGGAACGGAGCGAAGTGTTGTCGTCACAGATGGATCGCTTTCGGGAAAGAGGAGCTGAACCGGTTTATGAAATTCAGCTGACCGTACGTCGCCAGAGCTCGGCGAGCAGCCGGTGTCCGGCGGCTGTCGGATGCACGCCGTCGCCGGCGAGCGTGGTAGCGCCGACCGTCAGGGCCTGCCGGTTGAACTCGACATCGGCCGGCACGAGCAGCGCGTCGTACTCCGTGGCGAGTCGCCGGACGACCTCGATCTTGGGGTCGAGGTCCTCGCGCCAGGCCCGCTGCTCCGCCTTCACCGGCAGCAGGAACGGCTCGACCAGCACCAGCTTCGCGGCGACGGGTTCGAGCAGTTCGCGGTACGACGCCTCGAACGCCTCCGTCGAGGTCGGGTCGTCCTTGTCGTAGCGGCGCCAGGTGTCGTTGATGCCGATCAGCACGGAGACCAGGTCCGGCTCGTGCTTCAGGACGTCGACGTCCCAGCGCGCGGCCAGGTCGACCGCGCGGTTGCCGCTGATGCCTACGTTGACGATCCGCGGCCGGTCGGCCCCGAGTACGTCGTACAGGATCTTCACGTAGCCGTCACCCAGACCGGCCGGGTCTTCCCGGCGGCCGCAGTCCGTGACGGAGTCCCCGGCGAACACGATGGTTCGCCGGGGATCCAGAAGTCCGTCGCTCACAGGGTCGCGGCGTGCACGTCCCAGTCGTCCGGCAGGACGGCGGGGATCTCGACGGTGCTGGTCACGTCCACGAAGGCGCCGGTGTCGATCGACTCGGTGATGGAGGCCATCACGTCGACGACGTGGAACGCCAGCGCCCCGGTGGCCCGGTGCGGCCGGTCCTCGCGGATCGCCCGCGCGAGATCCAGGACGCCGGTACCGCGCTCGGCGGTGGCCTTCGTCTCGGCGATCGTCTCCCAGTCCTCACTGCCCCGGCGACGGATCTTGATGTCACCGGCGAAGTTGTTCGGGTCCGGCAGGGCGAGCGTCGCCTCCATCCCGGTGATCTCGACGAAGCCGTTGCGTTGCAGCGGCGAGTCGAAGCTGAAGATGCTCTGCGACGACTGGCCCGACTCGAACCGCGCCATCGCGCTCACGTGGCTCGGCACGGTCACGTCGAATTCCTGGCCCTGGAGGGGGCCCGATCCGATCGTGCGCTTCGCCCGCGACTTCGAGCCCAGTCCGGCCACCGCCGCGACCGGACCGAACAGCTGCACCAGGGTGGTCAGGTAGTACGGGCCGATGTCCCAGAGCGGACCTGCGCCTTCCTGGAAGAGGAAGGCCGGGTTCGGGTGCCAGGACTCCGGGCCGGGCGACTGCATCAGGGTGAGCGCGGTCAGCGGCTGGCCGATGTCACCGCGCTCGATGATCCGGCGCGACTCCTGCAGACCCGGGCCCAGGATGGTGTCCGGTGCGCAACCGAGCCGGAGTCCCGCGTCCTGAGCGGTCGCGAGCAGCTTCAGTCCGCTCTCCTGGTCGAGCGAGAAGGGCTTCTCGCTCCACACATGCTTGCCGGCGGCAACTGCTGCCAGGGCCACCTCGACGTGCGCGATCGGGATGGTCAGGTTGACCACGATCTCCACGTCCGGGTGACCGAGAACAGCCTCGGGACCGCCGTGCGTCTCGATGCCGAACTCCTCGGCCTTCGCCTTGGCCGCCTCGGGACGCAGGTCCCCGATCGCCAGCACCTTCAGGTCCGGGAAGCTCTGCATGCTCTTCAGATAGGCGTCGGAGATGACCCCCGCGCCGATCACACCTACACCGACGGCAGTCATGCAACGTCCTCCCCGGTCAGGTAGGTGAAGCTGCCGGCGACCGCGTCGAAGATCTCACCCTCGAAGTCGTCCAGCTCGACCACGCGGAGCGTGCCCGGGGACGACTTCAGGATGTCGTTGACCGCGATGCTGCCGGCGCCGACCGCGACCTGCGCCTTGTTGTTCAGGGTGCCGTCGCCGTCCTTGATGTGCAGCGCCTTCACCCGGTCGCCGAGCCGCCCGAGCAGCGCCGGTACGTCGGCGCCGCCGACCGCGGCCCAGTAGGTGTCGACCTCGAGGATGACCTGGTCGGACAGGTTGTCCGCGAGGATCTCCAGACCGTGTACGCCGTCGATCACCGACTCCAGTTCGAACTGGTGGTTGTGGTACCCGACGGTGATGCCGTGCTCCGCGCCCTCGGCGGCCGCCTTGTTCAGCGCCTCCGCGGTCGCCTTGATGTCGTCGGCCGACTGCCAGCGGGCCGGGTCGACGAACGGGTCGATCACCGTGCTGATGCCGAGCCGCTTCGCGGTCTCGAAGATGGGGCCCGAGTCCTCTTTCAGCAACCCCGCGTGGGTCGTGGGTGCCGACAGTCCGTACTTGGGCAGCGCTTCGGCCAGCTTGTCGGCCATCCCGACCACGCCGAACGGCTCGACCTTGGTGTAGCCGATCTCTGCGATCCGGGCGAGCGTGGCGTCGAAGTCCTCCTCCAGCTTGTACCGGACCGTGTAGAGCTGGAGGGACAGGTTGTCCACTGCGACCATGTTTTCTCTCCTCGTCGCCGAAGCACCGACCGCTGCCCTTGGCGGCCTCCGACCATTTGCCGAACCGGTTAAGTAACGCGTTGAGCCTATCCCAGCTTCCCCCCACCCGACCACCCTCAATCCCACCACCCGAACCACCCCTGAAGGGTTTCTGAAGGGTGCTGCGGATCGTTGCGGAGCATGAAGAGAATTCTGGGGAATCGGTCCGTGACGGTGCTGGCTCTGCTGGGGGTGACGGCTTTCCTTGCGACAGCCTGCTCTGGCCCGGATCAGGCGGCCAGCAGCGGGGGTGGAGGCAGCGTTGCGCCGGTGGCGCAGTCTGCCTGGCAGCAGGTTGCCGGGCAGGTCCGGCCGGACGGAACAGTCAGCAAGGACACCGCACTGCAGGCCTTCTCGATCGCCTTCGGTGCACTGCCGGGCGTCTCGGTGCCGGGTGGGGAGGTTGGTCGGGTGTCGTCCGGGACCGGGGCGGTTCGCTGGCTGGTCTCACACTGGGGCGAGATCACGCCGGCTCAGCGCACGGAGGCAGCCCGGCTCGTTCCGGAGTTGGCGGGGCTGCAGGTGAAGAGTTCCGGCGGGTCTGCCGCGTACGTCGTAGCGGCTGCCGCTCCTGGACCGTCGGCTGCGGATCTGAAGCGGCTCGCTGCGGACGCTGCGTCGGCGATCGAGACGAAGACCGGCGTGAAGTTGTCGCTGGGGCTCGGAATCGCTGTGCGCAAGACGGAGGACAGCCACTCCGACGCGGAGACCGTGGCGGTCTCCGCGTCGGGAGGCTTCAGCGGCAAGCCGGCCCGGTGCAAGATCTCGATGAACCCGCAGCGGCCTGCCCAGGGCGAGTTTCTCGCAATGGTGGTCTCGCACGAGGTCTGGCACTGCTTCGAGGCGCAGATCGTCGGGCTCGACAGGTTCTACTCCGCGCCGAGCTGGCTTATCGAGGGCCAGGCCCAGTGGGTCGGCTACACACTCCATCCGGATGCGGAGGAGGACGGTTGGTGGGCCGGATATGTGGAGCACCCGGAGTACCGGCTGTTCCAGCGGACCTACTCGGCGATCGGGTTCTACTCGCAGCTCACGCACACCGGTAAGGATGCGTGGCACGCGCTGATCCCGATGCTTCAGGCGAAAGACAATGTGGCGGCATTCCAGGCGTCGGGTGCCGGCGGAGACGACTTCCTCGACAAATGGGGTTCGTCGTACTTCCGGACCAAGGCGCTCGGCGATGCCTGGGTGATGAGTGGTCCGGGGCTGGCCGACGGGCCGGGCGCGAAGGACACCCTGCTGGTGGTCGGCAGGGGTGGTTCGACGGCGTTCTCTGTTCCCGAGTACACGAACGCAATCCATAAGCTGGCTTCCGAGGCCGATGTGCTGGTGTTCGGGCTCACCGGGCATGCGAGGCTCGGGGACGTCCCCAGCAAGCGCGACTACCTGGTCAACGACGGGAACGCCTTCTGCACCAAGGCGGGCGGGTGCACCTGTCCGGCCGGGAGCAGATACGGGGGTCCGCCGCTGACCGAGGTCGAGAGCACGACCTTTTTCGCGTTGACCGGCGGGCCGGGCGGTACCAAGGGCACTGCGACGGGGAAGAGTCTCGACGAGTTCTGTAGCTCCAAACCGCCGGTGAAGGTTCGGACCTTGCAGGTCAAGGGCTGCCCACCCACCGGCTGGATGAGCCAGCTGACCGGGATTCCTTATCAGTTCGACGGGAACGGGATCTCGACCGGCTTCAAGGTGCCGGCCGGGCAGACGTGGTGCGTGTACGTGCCGGTGGCCGAGATTCCCGGCTCGGTCCGGCTCTACTTCTGGAATCTCCCCAACGGCAAGGACATGGATCCACGCCCGGAGGCGAAGCCGACCGTCGTACCGGGTCTCGACAAGGCGGTCCTCGATCTCAACCCGAACTCCGGCTTCGGCGCCGCCACCATCCACGGCCAGGTGGGCCGGGTCGCCCTCGGTGTGGAGGTGATGGTCAAAGGCAAACCCCGCCCGGACCTCACCCGGAGTCTGCTCGAGCGGATCCTTGCTGCCTACCTGAAGTAGTTGGTCACGCAGAGTGGCGGCGTGGAGGGTTTGATCAAACTTGTTGCGCTGGGTGATGGCAAGCGTTTACCCGCAGACAGGGAGTACACAACGGTCGCACAATGGGTCCCTGCCGGACCGCCCGTCACGGTTCGGACCGCCCGTTCGAAGGAGGCCGTCGTGCCCCGAATCACGATCAAGGAGATCGCCCGACGGGCCGGCGTCTCCAAAGGCGCGGTCTCGTACGCGCTGAACAACCAGCCGGGGGTCTCCGAGGCCACCCGGGCGCGGGTCCTGAAGGTCGCCGAGGAGCTGGAGTGGGTGCCGAACCGGGCTGCCCGGCAACTCTCCGCGGCGCGGTCGGAGACCTTCGGTCTGGTCCTGGCCAGATCGGCCAAGACCCTCAGTGAGGAACCGTTCTACATGGGCTTCGTCGGTGGCGTGGAGTCCGTGCTGAGTGAGAAGGGGTACGCGCTCGCGCTACAGGTCGTCCCGGACCTGGCCGGCGAGATGGCGACGTACCGGAAATGGGCCGCGGAGCGCCGGGTGGACGGCGTCATCGTGGTCGACCTGCGGGTCGACGATCCACGGCTCCCGGTGTTGCGCAAGCTCGAACTCCCGGCCGTCCTGGCCGGGGATCCGGTGCTGGCGGACGGGATGACGTGTGTCTGGACCGACGGCACCGCCGCGATGGAGGCGGTGGTCGGACATGTCGCCCGGCTCGGGCACCAGACGATCGCCCGGGTGGCCGGACCGCCCGAGCACGGGCACGTCTGGCTCCGGGACCAGGCCTTCGCCGCGATCAGCCGGGAACTCGGCCTCGACTCCCGGGTGCTGCACACCGATTTCTCCGGGGAGGAAGGGGCCCTGGCGACCCGCCAACTGATGGCGGCCGAGGACCGGCCGACCGCCTTGATCTACGACAACGACCTGATGGCCGTGGCCGGTCTGTCGGCGATCAACGGGCTCGGCCTCAAGTCACCCGACGACGTCACGCTGGTCGCCTGGGACGACTCGGCGTTGTGCCGGTTGACGCACCCGACGCTGACGGCGATGAGCCGCAACATCGTTGCCTACGGCGCCGAAGTGACGCACCGCCTGTTCGGTCTCCTGGACGGCGCCCGCCACGAGGCCCACCTCTACTCCACCCCCGCCCTGGTGGTCCGCCAAAGCTCCGGCCCCCCACCCCGCTCCACCTGACCCGTCGAACGCCAACGTCCGAAGAAGCGGAGGGACGTCACCTTCACTTCTTCGGACGTTAGCTGGTCAGCCGGCTGCCGTGACGGTCACCGGGACGCCGTTGACTGCGGCGGTGCCGCCTAGTGGGTCGGACAGAGCTGCATCGGTGAGGTCGTTCGCGCTGACGCCGGTGACCTGGTTCGCGATGGTCAGCCGGGCGCCGGGGCGGCCGTGGCCGAACCCGTGCGGCAGGCTCACCACGCCCGGCATCATGTCGTTGCTAGCGGCAACTTCTACCGCGACCGATCCGGACGCTGAGCTGACCTGCACCAGCTGGCCGTCCTTCAGGTCCCGCTGGGTCAGGTCGTCCGGGTTCATCAGCAACTGGTGCCGCGGCTTGCCCTTCACCAGTCGTGCCGAGTTGTGCATCCACGAGTTGTTGCTGCGCAGATGCCGTCGTCCGATCAACAGCAGGTCGTCGGACTCGCCCTCGACCAGCAACACGGCCCGCGCTTGCTCGAGCCCGTCGAGGATCAGCTGCGGCGCAAGGTCGATCCGCTTGTTCTTCGTGTAGAGCGCCTTCGGCAAGGCCGGTTGGAGCGGTCCCAGATCGATCCCGCCCACCGACTTCTTCAGCTTGCGGACGGACAACCGATAAGGCCCGATCCGCAGTCCGAGATCCACCACCCGGCGTGGGCTCAACCGGAGCCGCAGCGAAACCAGCGCCTTCTGGCGCGAATTCGGCGTACGGCGTACCAAGGCAAGTCCGAGGTCGCGGAAGATCTCCCAGTCGTGCCGGGCATCGGCCGGCCGCGGCAACACCGCCTCGTTCCAGCGTGCAGTGTTCCGTACGGCGAGTTGGTGGAAGGCCAGGTCGTAATGGTCCCGCTCGAGCGGTGGCGTCGGCGGCAGGATTACGTCGGCGTGCCGGGTCGTCTCGTTGATGTAGGGATCGATGGAGACCATGAAGTCCAGCGTGTCCAGCGCTTCGTCGAGAGCGCGCCCGTTCGGCGTGGACAGCACCGGGTTGCCCGCGATCGTCACAATCGCGTGGATCTGGCCGTCGCCGGGCGTCACGATCTCCTCGGCCATCGCGGCCGCGGGCAGCTCGCCACCGAACTCGGGCCGCCCGGCGACCCGGCTCTTCCAGATGCCGATATGGCCCCGGCCGATGCCGCGCAGGGTGTCGACGGCCGGTCGCGGAATCATCGTGCCGCCCGGCCGGTCGAGGTTGCCGGTGATGATGTTGAGGACCTGTACCGCCCACTGGCAGACCGCACCGAACTGCTGGGCCGAAACACCGAGCCGTCCGTAGCAGGCCGCCTTGTCCGCGGCGGCGAACTCACCGGCGATCCGGCGGATGGTGTCCGCGTCGATCCCGGTGATCCGTGCGGCCGCCTCGGGTGTCCAGTCCTGAACGGCCTCGGTCACCGCGTCCAGTCCGTCGACGTACGCCGCACAGCGAGTGTTGCCGTCCGCGATCACCTGATGAACGAGCGCCAGCAGGAACGCCGCATCCGTCCCCGGCCGGACGAAGTGGTGTTCGTCGGCGACGGCCGCTGTCTCGGTCCGCCGAGGATCGATCACCACCACCCGGCCGCCACGCTTGCGAACCTCCCTGAGCCGTCGGCCGAAGCCGGGCGCGGTCATCATGCTGCCGTTCGAAGCGAGTGGATTCGCGCCGAGGATCAGCAGGTACGCCGTACGGTCGATGTCTGCGACCGGGACCATCAGCTGGTGCCCGTAGAGCAGGTGCGAGGCGAGCATGTGTGGCAGTTGGTCGACCGAGGTCGCGCTGAACCGCTGCCGGGTCCGGAGCAGCCGGACGACGCTGGGCATGTGGGTCATCGCGCCGAGGCTGTGCACGTTCGGGTTGCCGAGGTAGACGCCGACCGAGTTCCGCCCGTGCTCCTTCTGGATCTCGCCGAGCCGGGTGGCGATCAGCTCGTAGGCCTCGTCCCAGCCGAGCTCGGCCCAGCCGTCCGAAGTACGCCGTACCGGCTTGGTCAGGCGGTCGGGGTCTTCCTGGAGATCCTTGAGGGCGACGGCCTTCGGGCAGATGTGGCCGCGGGAGAGGGGATCCGCCTCGTCGCCGCGGATATCGGTGACGCGGCCGTCCTCGACGGTCACCAGCACGCCACAGATCGCTTCACACAAGTTGCACGAGGTCCTGCGTGCGGTGGTCGCCATCTGCCCAAACTACCCCCGGGTAACGTATCCGGACAGACCCGCGCGTGTCAGTCGAACTTGGCTTCGTCGAGACGGCCGAGAATCGCGTCGACGGTCTCGTGCGGGGACAGGTCGGAGTTGTCCAGCCACAACCCCCGGCGCGGGGAGAACGCGTGCAGCTCGTAGTCGAGCTCGTCGACCGAATGCTCGTGCCCGTAGCCGAGCCGGTTGTGGATCACCTCGGGCCGCGGGGTCAGTACGACGAGGTAGCGCGGCCGGGTCTCGATGCCGTCCAGGAACTCGCGCAGCAGCTCGCCGATGACGACATCCTCGAGGACGACGGTGAAGCCGCCCTGCGCGTAGCCGTCGGCTGCCTGGCAGGCGAGCCGGTACCGAAGCTTCAGCTGCTTCTGCGCTTCGGCGCCGTCCTCGGCATCGCGAGCTGCCTGCCCGCTGACGATCATCCGGCGGAAAACGTCGCCGCGGAGATGGACGCCGTACTGAAATCTCTCGGCCAGCAACTGGGACACCGTGGACTTGCCGGCCGCCATGATTCCGCTGACGACGATCACCCCCTCGGTTTCCATGAAGGGATCGTGCCACGCAGGACCGGCCTTTGGTCAGGGTTCGTCCATTCTTGTCGGCACTTGGACACGCCCTGTACCGGCCGCAATCGCTTGCTTTTCTCAGGACTGCAAGGTGTTCAGGTGATCGGTGAGTATTTCGCGGATCCGCGCGGGGGTGGTCCGGGACGGCTGCATCGCCGTATGCAAGGACAATCCGTCGATCATCGCGTGCAAGCGTTCGGTCTCCAGGTCGAGGTCGAGACCCGGCTTCAGGCCACCGACGTCGTCCAGCGACTGCAGCAGCGAGCGGCACATCCCACGCAGCCCCTCCTGGATCGGTTCGAGGTTCTTCCGTAGTCCCTCGGCGCCCGACTCGGCCTGGGCCTGGGCGACGAACGACAGCCAGATGTCGAACTCGGCCCGCCGCTCGCTGTCCAGCGGGATCACTTCCTCCAGATAGCGCAGCACGAGCTCGGTCGGGCTGCCGGTCTGCTCGATCGCGCCGACCCGGTCCTGCACCCGGCGGGAGACCAGGTCCATCGCGAAGTTGAGCAGGCCGTCCTGGTCGGGGAAGTAGTAGCGGACGGCGCCGGCGGACCAGCCGGCTTCGGCGGCGACGGTCCGGACCGAGGCCGCCCGGATGCCGTCCCGCCGGACCACCCGCCACAGGGCCTGGGCGATCTCCTCGCGGCGGGTGTCATGGTCGACGATCTTCGGCATCCGCTCTTTTTAGCACACTCGTGTTAGACTCCGTTGAGAAAACACGGTCGTATCAAATAAAGAGGAAGGTGGAGATCGTGCTGCTCGCCGTGATCGCCGGGTGTGAGATCGGCTTCTGGGTGCTGCTCGCCGCCGGTATGACGACGCGGTACCTGCTGAAGCTGCCCAAGCTGGGCCTGGTGCTGCTGGCCGGTGTGCCGCTGGTCGACGTGGTGATGCTGGTCGCGAGCGTGATCGACCTGCGGCAGGGTGGAGAGCCGTCCTTCAAGCACTCACTGGCTGCGATCTTCATCGGTGTCAGCGTGGCCTTCGGGCATCAGACCATCGCTTGGGCGGACCGGTGGGCCGCGCACTGGCTGGCCGGAGCGCCGCGGCCGGCGAAGCCGCCGAAGGGTGGTGCCGAGCGCGCCCGGCGGGAGCGGCAGGGCTGGTTCCGGCACCTGCTGGCGTACGCGCTCGGTTCCGGGCTGATGCTCGCGCTCGGGCTGCTGTCGGGCGACGGGTACGACGCTCTGCTCGGGCCGGCCTGGACGTGGACGATCGTGCTGGTGATCGACGCGTTCGTTTCCTTCAGCTACTCGGTCTCTTCTACTGACGAGGCCGATATCCCCGCTGGACCAGCTCGCAGGCCGTAGATTGCGGTCATGAACAAGGCCGACGCAGGGCGGGTCTGGGCCGCGGTGACGGCGCTCGTGGTCGCCGTCGGGATCGTGGTGCAGTTGTTTGTGACCGCGGGAAACTCCGACGGCTATTTCCCGGACAATCCCGATCGCGTCTTCAACGTGTTCGCCTACTTCACGATCCAGTCGAACCTGTTGCTCGGCGGGACGTGTCTGCTGCTCGCGCTCGATCCGGAGCGCTGGCAGACCATGCTGTTCCGGGTCCTGCGGCTCAACGGCGTCGTGTGCATCGCAGTCACCGGGATCGTCTACCACCTGGTGCTGGCGGGCACCGACCACCTGACCAAGGCCGGTGCTTTCGCGAATCTCCTGATCCACACGGCCACTCCGCTGCTCGGCGTACTGGGGTGGCTGATCTTCGGGCCGCGCGGGCAGACCGGTTACCGGGTCGCCGGCTGGTCCATCGTGTATCCCTTGCTCTGGCTGGCTTTCACGCTGATCCGCGGTGAGGGGACCGGGTTCTACCCGTATCCGTTCGTGGACGTCTCGGAGCACGGCTACGGGCAGGTGTTACTGAACTGTCTGTTCGTCGCGCTACTGTTCCTGGCTCTGGCGTTCGGGGCGGTCCTGCTCGATCGCCGGATCGGATCATCGAAGACCACCGCCGACAGATAGGTAGCCTGCCTTGCTGGTGACATCTCGCTCGTACGCCGAGTACGAGGCGATGTTCGACCTGACCGAACTACCCGGCTCCGTGCTGGACTGTTGCGCCGGCGGCGCGGGCTTCACCGCCGAAGCGGCCGCGCGCGGGGTCGACGCGATCGCCGTCGACCCGGCGTACGAGCTGCCCGCCGCGGAACTGGTCGATACCGTACGCCGGAGCCTGCCGGCCGGCGGTGCGATCGTCGACGAGCATGCGGACCGGTTCGTCTGGAAGTGGTACGGAACCCCGGCGCACAAGGACGATCTGCGGATCGAGGCCGCCGACCGGTTCCTGCAGGACGTGTCGATCGCGCCGGAGCGGTACGTGCCGGGCAGCCTGCCGGAGTTGCCGTTCGATGACCGGCGGTTCGAGTTGGTGCTCAGCTCGCACCTGCTCTTCACCTGGGCCGACAAGTACGACCAGGACTGGCATCTCGCGGCGCTGCGCGAACTCGTCCGGGTCAGCGCGTCCGAGGTCCGGGTGTTTCCCCTTGTCCAGCAGGGAGCCGGGGAGCCGGTCACCTATCTGCCTGAGCTGCTGACGGAGCTCGAGGGCGTGACGGCGGAGATCCGGAAGGTTCCGTATGAGTTCCAGGTCGGCGCCGACGAGATGCTGGTCCTGTCCCGCTAGGCGGGTGGGCGGAGTGCGTACTGAGGGGCGCGCACCCCGCCGCCGTACCGACTAGCGCAGGAAGCGGCCGCAGACCGGCCACGGGGAAGCGCCACGCTGGGCGTAGAGCTTCTTCGCGCGCATCAGCTGCTCGGCCGCCGACGCGTTGATCGGGTTGCCGGAGCCGCCGACACTGCGCCAGGTCTGCTTGTCGAACTGGAACAGGCCGTAGTAGCCGGCCGGGTTGACCGCGCGGGGGTTGCCGCTCGACTCGCAGTTGGCGACCTTGGCCCACGCACCGCTCAGATTCGCCTTACCGCTGCCGACGGACGGAGCCCGTGTCTCCGAACGGGTGGCGCGGACCTTGCGCGGGGCCTTCTTGTGCACCGTGGTGGGCTTCTTGACCGTCCGGCGCTCGGTGACGGCGGCCTTCTTCACACCGTCGAGCTGGAGGGTCTGGCCGATCAGGATCAGGTCCGGGTTCTTCAGGTGGTTCAGCTCGGCCAGGTGGTGCCAGTCGGCGCCGTTGGCCTGGGCGATCTCGGAGAGGGTGTCACCGGGCTTCACCGTGTAGTCGGCGGCGAAGGCAGCGCCCGCGCCGGCGGCGGTGATCCCGGCCCCGAGGCCGGCGATGGACAGGGTCCGGACCACCCGGCGGGTACTTCGGCGGGGTCGGGCATGTCGTGCTTTGGACATCAGCGTTCTGCTCCTTGTGAGCTGGGCATGGTGAAGTTCTTCTCTTGCCCGGCCGATTCAGCCGCGTGCGCACTTTCCCCTGAGAACCTCGCCGCCCCGGCGACGCGGGCCGATGGGACGAGGTGAAGGTGGTCGTCACCTGGGTGCGTGAGGCTCGGATCTGCGGCCGCGCTGCGTTCGGCGGCCGTACCGGGCTCCGCAGTCTGGTGAGGTACCACTCCCTTCCGGGGTGCAGGGGAACGACATCCGGACAGGTCACGGGACAGCGTCCGAATGATCACGCCACGGTAACGGCGCGACCTGAGTCATCGTGCTCGACGAGGGCGGAGATGGCAAGAGGTCTGGCGAAATCGGGCCAAACTTCTTCATCCTCTGACGAAGCGAAAACCCAACAACAGAACGGTTTCCAGCGTCGGCTTCCCTCGCATCGGCGTTTCAAACCAGCCTTTGATCAGCGGCGGAAGTAGCGCTCGGGGACGAGTTGCACCGTGAGGTCACGGACCAGTTGCTGGGCCTGGCCCGGCCAGGCCGCCCAGACCTGAGCGGCCCACTCGATCAGCTGCTGTTCGACCTCGTCGACCCCCTGCGCGCCGGCCTGCAGGACCGCGTGCGCGGTGAGCGTGCCGACCTGCTCGGGTGGGGTCAGCACCGGCCAGTCGGAGTACTTGTTCGCCATGATGCCGTGCGCGGTGCGGACGTCGAGATTGCCGGAGCCGCGTTCGAGGTACATATAGAGGCCGTTGAGCGCGAAGATCGTGGTGATCGGGCGGGTCAGCGGTCCGACGTGCTGCGCGCCGTAGGCGTCGATCCGGAGCTGGTGCAGGTGGCCGAGGGCCGGTTGGTGGTCCAGCTCGTAGCCGAGGAGGGCACCTGCGACCTCGGCGCATTCGGGGGAGGCGTTGTAGCCGGACGGACCGGGTGACCACTCGCTGACGGGCAGGACGACGCCGCAGCCGGGGCAGCGGCGGGATTCGTGCGTGTCATCTGCGGCGTTCACTCGTTGATGGAAGCACGGGCCTGGCCGCACGGCAGCTGGTTTTCGCCACCTGCCGCAAGCGACCCTCGGGGAGGCTCGGAGTTGAGGCGTTCTATTGATGGGGGATGCGGTGATCCGAGTAGTCCTCGGGCATCGTGGCACGTTGGTGCGAGGTGCACTGGCCGCGGTGTTGGCGAAAGAGTCCGATCTGGATGTGGTGGCCGAGCTGGACCGCTCGGACGACGTCCTGCCCTCGGTGGCCCGGCGGCCCCATGTGGTGCTGCTGGATCCACAGCTGCCCGGCAAGATCGGGATCGAGGATCTCTGCCTCAAGCTGACCGGCCGGGGCGTGCTGGTGCTGATCGACCACGAGGCGATCGCCGCCACCAGCCTGGCGCTGGTCAAGCAGGCACCGCGGATCGGGCTGATCGCGACCGACGCGACGACGGACCAGCTCGTCCAGGCGATCCGCGACGTCGCGAAGGGGCTGCCGGTCGTGGACGTCCGGCTCGCTGTGGCGGCGCTGAAGGCGGGGGACAACCCGCTCACCGATCGCGAATGCGAGGTGCTGCGCCAGGTCACCACCGGCGCGACCGCGCAGGAGATCGCCCGCACCCTCAGTCTCAGTGCGGGGACGGTGCGCAACTACCTGTCCCGGATTCTCACCAAGACGGGTGCCCGCAGCCGGATCGAGGCGATCCGGAAGGCTCAGGACGCCGGCTGGATCTGATCACCGCCCGGGTTCCAATGACCGAGGAGCTCCCGGTAGAGCGGTGACGTCCGGAGCAGCGTCTGGTGGCTGCCGACGGCGGCCTTGTTGCCGTCGAGGACGAGGATCCGGCGTGCGCGCATGGCCGAGCTGATCCGGTGCGCGATCACGATCAGCGTGCCACCGCGCGTTGCGAACGCCTCCTCCGCGCGACGTTCGGTCTCGGGGTCGAGGAAGCAGGTCGCTTCGTCCAGCACCACCAGGGGTGCGGGGGACAGATAGGCCCGGGCGAGGGCGATCAGTTGCCGCTCACCAGGTGACAGGTCGCCCGGCCGAAGCCGCGCACCCAGTCCGCCGAGCCGATCGACCAGGGGCCACGCGCCAACGGCGTCGACGGCCTCCGAGACCTCATCGACGGACGCATCGGGCAACAGGTAGTTCAGGTTCTCCATCACCGTCCCGCTGAAGGTGTACGCCTCTTGCGGGATCAGCACCCGGGTCATCGCCAGAATGTCGGTGGACAGTTCGCTGGGCGGCACCCCACCGAGCAGCAGCCGGCCACTGGTCGGCACGAGCATCCCGCAGACGAGTCCGGCCAGCGTCGACTTACCGATCCCACTCGGCCCGACCACCGCCAGGTGTTCGCCCTCGGTCACGGTCAGCTCGAGATTCTCCAGCACCGGTTCGGCGTTCGGCCCATAGGCGAAGGTCAGCCCCCGCAGCCGCAGCTGGTGCCCGTTCGCCTCAGCCATCGGCCGCGGCGGGATCCGGTACGCCGTACTGTCGAGGATCCGTCGCAGCGTGATGACGTAGCGCAGTCCACTGTCGCCGAGCGCACCCATCACCGTGTTCAGCGCGGGCTGCAAGCTGATCAGCACATACGTGAGTCCACCGAGCAACGTGCCGGTGCTGACTCCTTGACCGACCAGCCACGGACCCGTCGCGAGCAGGATCAGCAGCGGAGCCCAGCCGCCGAGCGCGAAGCACAACGTTCGCAGCGCGGCGACCCGGGCCAGCGATCGTTCAGCAGCAGCCTGCTCTTCGATCGGCCGGCCGACAATCTGCTCGGCGAACTCCTCCGAGCCGGTCGCCGTGATGTCGCGCACCCCACTGAACGCCATCCCAGCCGCCGTCGCCAGCTCTTCGTCGGCCTGCAGCGAGTTGCGCACCCGTTCGGCCGCGATCCCCAGCACGGCAAGCGAAGCAGCGAATCCCAGCAGAAACGGCGGTACGACGAACGCGGCGACCAGCGGTGCCAGCGACAGCAAGCCGACCAGTACGCCGAAGAGCGTGACGCCGAAGTTCCGGATCACCAGGACCAGGCCGGCGAAGGTGTCCCGGACGATCTCCACTTGCCGGTTCAAGCGGGCCACTGCCGCGTCGTCGCCGGTTCGCAGTGCGCCGGCCACCACCCGGCGTACGAGGTCGTCGCGGAGGGGCTCGACCAGTTCGCCGAGGCGGCCGTAGACCTGGTGGGCACCGGCGGCGCCGAGACAGGCGGTCGCGACGAGACCGGCCAGCCAGGCGATACCTCGCCAGGCATGCCCGGCCAGGAAATTGTCGGTCGCATGGGCGACGGCGACACCGTAGATGGCGGTCGGCAGGATCTCGGGGATGGACCAGGCGGCCAGCTTCAGCGCCGGGCGCTTCCGCAGGGCCTCGAAGCCGTAGCGCAGTTCACGATTCATCCGAACACCTCGCGGTAGCGGGCGTCCTGCCAGAGCTCGGAGTGCGTGCCGACGGCTCTGACCAGCCCGCCGTCCAGCCAGATCACGAGGTCGGCCCGGGCGGCTGTCGCGGTCCGGTGTGTCACGATCAATCTGGTACGGCGGTGTCGGTCCTCCGTCAGCGTCTTGCTGATCTGCATCTCGGTCGCCGTGTCGAGGCTGGAGGTCGCGTCGTCCAGCACCAGCAGCCGGCTGGCCGGCCAGGCCCGGGCGAGCCCCAGCCGCTGTCGTTCTCCGCCCGACATAGGGGCCATGAGCAACGATGTCCGATAGCCCTCGGGCAACCGGCTGACGAAGTCGTGGGCATGCGTGGCACGAGCTGCCGCGAGGGTCCGGACCGGGCCGATCGCGTCGTGGGAGATCGCGTCGCCCACGGTGGTGCCCACCAACTGGGGACGCTCGAACGCGCAGCCGATCGCCGCCCGCAACGCCTGCCGGTTCACGGCCTGCAGCGGTACGCCGTCCAGCAGGACCTGGCCCGTCGAAGGATCCCGGAGTCTCGCGGCCAGCGCGGCGAGCACAGACTTGCCTGCGCCGCTCGGTCCGACCACAGCGACCGTGGCTCCACCTGGCAGATCGAGATTCACGTTCGCCAGCAGGACGGTGTCGCCGACGACCACCGATACTGCGTCGAAGGTGAGCCGGCCAGGTCCGGCCGGCAACGGAAGGGTGCCATGGGCAACGGTTTCGATGGCGAGGACCTCGCCGGCCCGCTGGCTTGCGGCCCGCGCCCGAGCCAGTTCGCCGAGGACGCCGGTCAGGCTGCCGAGGCCGGCTCCGAGTACGGCGTACTGGCTGGCGGCGAACAGCTCGCCGGCGGTGATCCGGCCGGCCACCAGTTGGAGTCCACCGACGGCCAGAACCGCTACCAGGACAAGGGGTCCGACGATCGCGGCTTGGGCGCCGGAGCGGGCCAGGACACGCCAGGTGAGGAGGCCGTGCTTGTGTAGTTCGGGAAGCAGGCCGAGGATCCGGCGTTCTTCGCGGGCGTTCGTTCCTGCTGCGGTGATCGTGCGGAGGCCGGTGAGTGCTTCGGTCAGCAGGCCCGCGATCCGGCCCTGGGTCTCTTGGTAGGCGAGGCTGATCTCCGCGGTCCGCCGGGCGAAGACCCACAGCACCCCGATCACCAGGAGGATGCCGCCGAAGAAGGCGACCGCGAGCCAGGGGTCGATCAAAGCCAGCAGAACAAGGCTTCCCGCCGGTGGAACGATAGCGGCGAAGGCGCTGACAGTGGCCGGACCGGCCTGGGCGGCATCGACAGCGTTGCCGCTCACCCTGCTGACGAGGTCGCCGGTGTCGAAAGCCTGGGTGCCGTCCGGGCCGCTGCGGACGACCTGGCTGACCAGGCGATGCCGGAGCCAGGCCGTCGTACCGACGACGCAGGCGGTGCCGGTGAAGACCTCGACGAGTGCGCAGACGATCCCGAGCGCGATCAACCCGGCGGCCGCGGCGAACCACTGGCCGTACCCGTGCCGGGCGACGATCGCATCGACGGACCGGCCGAGCACGGTCGGCAGCGCGAGCGTCACCGCACTGCCGAGCAAGGCGGTGATGGCGAGCACCGGCAACCACGCCCGCCCGTGCCGCACCACCTCCTTGAAGGGGGTCATGAGCCGAGACCGGTCTGGGCTGCCAGGAAGGCGAGCATGTCGGCGGCCAGACCGATGCCCTGGGCGGACGATCGGGCACCGTGGCCGGCGTCCTTCTCGAGCCGGAACAGGATCGGCACCTGCCCGTCGGTCGCGTGCTGCAGCGCCGCGCACATCTTGCGGGCGTGCAGGGGATCGACGCGGGTGTCGTTGCCGAAGACCGTGAACAGGACGGCCGGATACTTCACGCCCGGAACGACACGGTGGTACGGCGAGTAGCTGAGCAGATTCTCGAAGGCGACCGGGTCCGAGGCCGAGCCGAACTCCGGCACCCAGGTCGGGCCGAGGCCGGAGAGCTCGTAGCGGACCATGTCCAGTAGTGGCGCCGAGCAGACTGCGGCTGCGAAGAGCTCGGGGCGCTGGGTCAGCGCTGCCCCGACCAGCAGGCCGCCGTTGGACTCACCACACAAGGCGAGCTTGTCACTCGACGTCCAGCCTTCGGAGATCAGGAACTCGGCGGCCGCGATGTAGTCGTCGAAGACCTTCTGCTTGCCGTCCAGCGTCCCAGCACGGTGCCACTCGTCACCACCCTCGCCGCCACCACGTAGGTTCGCGGTGACGAAGACGCCACCGGCTTCGACCCAGGCCAGGGTGAACGCGGAGTACGTCGGCGTCAGCGACTGCCCGAAACCGCCGTATCCGTAGAGGATCGTGGGTCGTGGACCTGCACCTGGTTTGGCGATCACCAGCATTCGAAGGACTGTGCCGTCGGCCGAGCGATACTCGAGCTCCTGGGTCTCGGCCTCGACCTGGTCGGCCGCTTCGGACCATCGGGCCGTCCGGCCGGTGCGCGCGTCGTACCGGAAGATCGCGGCGGGCGTGACGCTGTCGGTGTAGCTGAACCAGGCTTCGTGGCCGCCTTCGGGGCGACTGGTCAGCGAGCCGACCGAGCCGCTGCCAGGCAGTTCGACCTCGCCGAGCCGGCGGCCGGTGACCAGGTCGTGCACGACGATCTCGCCGAGCGCGCGCCGGGTCCGGCCGATCAGGACGACCTTGTCGAGGATCGCGAAACTGCTCAGGGGCGCCTTGGGATCGGCCGGGACGAAGTCGCGCCAGACCAGCGGATCCTCGGGATCGCCGACCAGGATCCGGCCGGTCGGGGCGTCCCGCGTGGTCACGACGTACAGGCGGCCGTCGGGGCCGACCGACGCCAAGGTGATGGCGTCGACGCCTCGCTGCAGGACAGTCGGCGGCTCGTCCTTGCTCAGGTCGGCCAGCCAGAGATCGTTGCCGCTCCCGTGGACCGCGGAGATCGCCAGCCAGCGTCCGTCCGCGCTCAACTCCAGCCCGTACGACGCTTCGCCGGGCAGCACCTGGGTGTCGTCGGCTGAGCCGAGCTGGTGGCGCAGGACTTGGCGGAATCGCACGTAGTAGAAGGACTTCCCGTCGGGCAGCCAGGCGACGGGGGAGTAGCGGCAGCCGTCGATCGGGCCGTCGACGACTTCGCCGGTGGCGACGTCGAGCACGAAGAGGCTCGCCTGCTCGGTGCCGCCGGTGGAGAGCTGGTAGGCCAGCAGGGATCCGTCTGGCGAGGGCTGCCAGCTGTCGAGCATCGATTCCGTGGGATCCAGCAGGGGGATGTCGTCGACATAGAGGACTGGGTCGTTCTGGGTGGCGTCCTGGCGGAGTACGAAGCAGTGCTCGCCGCGCCAGGTCGGAGTGGACGTCGATCCGACGGCGGAGAGGTTCTTGACCCGGGTCCGGAACTGGAAACGGTTCGACAGACCTGCGGCGTGGTTCAGCCAGAGCTGGTCCTGGATCTCCTGCCAGTGCAGGGTTTCCGGACTCTCGGCGTCCTCGAGCCAGCGGTAAGGATCGGCGACGCTGTGACCATGCAGCTCCTCGACCAGGGACAGTCGGAGGGCTTCGGGTACGTGCACGAGTGTCTCCTTCCGGCGGTCATGGGTTCGGCCCTGGGTGGAAATGTTCTTCCGCCCAGGGCCCTCGAAACCATCGCACCAGCCACTCAGAACAGGTGCGCCGGCACCGATCAGTGGCAGAGCAGAAGGCTCAGGTTGCTCGGGGTGTGCGAAGCGCAGCCGAGAACGGTCAGCGTCGAACCACCACCGTGGTGGCCGCCGCCGTAACCCGGGGTCTCCAGACCCTGAAGGTCGAGAAGTGCCATGTGTTTACACCTCCTTCGATGTGCGTAGTAGGGATGGGGACTCGGACCACTGGGGAGGTCCGAGGAACGGGAGGGACACCGGCCGCTCGTGCAGCGCGGATCCCAGGGCCAGCAGGACGCCGGCCGATCCGGTCGCCAGGTCCATCGAGAGACGGAGTAGCTGGTTTCCGGGGTAGGTGAGGCCACCGGCGTACGGCATCGCGTGCCAGCCGAGTCCCTGCACCAAGTTGTCGAGGGTCTCCTGGGGCTCGGCCAGCCCTGCTGCTGTCAGCAGCAGGCCGGCACTTCCCATCAGCAACCCGGGCTGGACGTAGTACGAGCAGTGGGTGACCTGGCGCAGTCCGCCGAGCAGCTTGGCCAGCTCCTCGTCGGGGCGGTGTCGCAGGTAGCGCTCCAGCACCAGCGCGATCCCGGCCGAACCCTCTTCGAGGTATGGCAGCGTGCGCCAGCCCTGGTTCACCTGCAGCATGCCGTCCGGGGTCGTCAGGCAGCGGCGCAGATCCTGCCGCAGCGCGATCTCGGCCAGATCGAGCAGCCCGGTGTCGCCGAACCACTCGAACGCCTGGAGGAACAGCAACGCCGGACCGGACGAGCCGAACATCAGCCCGGCCCGCGGATGCGGCCCGCCACTGAGCTCCGGTACGTCGCCGACGTCGCCGAGCCGGTCCGCGACCAGCTCGATCACCCGGATCGCCTTGGCCTGCAAGGCCGGCTCGGCCGCGAAGTGGAGCAGGTTCAGCCCGATGCCGGCCAGGCCGGAGTGCAGCCCGAGCTCACGCGTCCCGAAGTCGTCGGCCAACGTGCGGTCGACCGCATCGAGGGCGTCCTGGCGGTAGCCGAGTTCGTCGAGGACGTGCGCGACACCGTGCAGTCCGTCGTACAGGCCTGGCCCGGTGTCGGTGGCGAGGGCGTGCTTGCGCAGCCATTCGTCGTACTCCGGGAAGCGGCCCGCGTCGGTCTTCGCCAGTGCGTAGAGGACGCCGGCTGCTCCGCTGGCCAGGTTGGTGCCGCCGCCCGGCCGGAACTGTGCGATGTCGCCCGGGAACAACCGGTCGTCGCGCTCCGGGGTGGCACTGGCCACGATCGCCTTGGTCAGCGCGTCGCGGACCTCGGCCCACTCCGCCTTGCCGGGCAGCGCGAGATCGGTCATCTCGGGATCGCTGGTCAGGTCCGGACCGACGATGGTCCGTACTGCGGTGTCGACGGTCGCCCGCGGCACCGGGAAGGTCTCGGTGATCATCTCGGCGAGCTGGAAAGCCTTGCCGGGATGGAGATTCAGCAGCATCGTCGCCTGCGGAGCGTAGAGGCCGAGGGTGATGCAAGCCAGCGCGTAGAGGTCGACGTCGACGCCCTGGCGATCGCGAGGCGCGGCGTACCCGGGATGGGCGAGGGCCGAACGGGCCTTCTCCTCGGCCAGGGTGGCGACCTCGAAGTCGATCAGGACGAGCCGGTCGTCCGCGCCGAGCAGCACGTTGTCGGGATGCAGGTCGCAGAAGACCACGCCCCGCCCGTGCAGCTGACCGACCGCGGCTTCGACCCGGGCGACCATCGCGGTCGCCCACTCGGCGTACTCCGCGCGCTCGGTCTCGGTGGCGTCCGGATGGGTCAACGGGTAGCGACGGACCAGCTCGCGCTGCAGGGAGTTCGAGTCGACGTGCTCCTGGACCAGGAAGTGGTGCTCGCCGAGCTGGAAGTAGTCGTGCAGCTCGGGGACCACATCGAGGCCGACGAGGCGCTCCAGG
Source organism: Kribbella sp. NPDC006257 (assembly GCF_040613535.1). Taxonomy (NCBI): domain Bacteria; kingdom Bacillati; phylum Actinomycetota; class Actinomycetes; order Propionibacteriales; family Kribbellaceae; genus Kribbella; species Kribbella sp. NPDC006257. The sequence continues at coordinate 75,522 of NZ_JBEXSJ010000016.1, read as the reverse complement.
ATGTCGCGCTCGTGGCCGACCCGGGCGACCGCGTCCCGGCCGCCCATGTCGAGACCGGCCAGCGGCCGGCCCTCCTTGAGCACCACCCGCGCGTTGGTCTCGTTGTGGTGGCCGAGGTAGACGCCGCCGCCGTTGGAGAACTGGATGACGCTCTCGATCGTGTAGGCCAGCTCGTTGGTGGTGACCGAGTTCCGGGCTTCAAGATGCGACTCGAGGAAGGACGGCAGCGTCGCCCAGGGTGGCATCGAGAAGGTCGGACCGCGGTGATCCGGCACCAGCCGGCCGTGGTCGTCGGCGAGTGCCAGCACCCGCTCGCCGGCGTCGTTGAGGCAGTACCGGCTGACGAACGCGCCGTACCGCACGAAGAGCGGGCCTTCGGCGTAGCGCAGGTCGCTCAGGATGTAGGGGCCCTGGACGCCGCGGAGGAGGTCGTCGAGCTCCTTCAGCACCAGCTCTAGCTGGGCCTCGTCGGTCGGGTAGATGGTGACCAGCTTGCCGCTCGAACCGCGCGGGGCGGACTTCGAGTTGACCATCACCAGGACCGGCTCGTTCCGGAGGAACTTGAACGCGATGCCGCGCGGGACGCAGTAGTCCCAGACCGTGGCCAGCGCCTGCTCGGCGTCCGCGAGACCGGAGGAGACGTGGATCTTCCAGCCCTGGTCCGGCAGCTTCAGGCCGGTGGGTGCGTAGTGCATCCACATGTCGCCGGGGACGTGGTCCCAGCCGTCCGGGACCGGTCGCGAGCAGAGCGCGAAGTCCGGATGCTCGGCGCCACGGTTCGCCGGGGTGTCGTAGAACCGCCGGTCGGCCAGGCAGTACAGCTCGTAACTTTCCATGACGGTTCGTCCCCCCTCTCTCGTGGTCGCCCGGCACATCTTGGGCAACCGGAGAGGGGTCGGCGTAGTGCATGACGTCACGACTAGACCGTGAAGAACTCACACGCTACGAGTGAGTAAGTAATCACTCTTTGTTACATCGAGATCACTTTGAGCGGTGAAATCGGCGTTACATGATGTCAATTCGTGGCATTGCGATCACGGGCCGTAACTTTCTCCTCACTACTTCGTGCGATCGGCCACACACTGTCTGTATACAGCAGTCACTCGGCTGACCGGGCCTGCTGGCTGGCGTAGTACGCGACCTTCCGGGCCCGCATCACCTCGCCAAGTGGCCGGTGGTCGGTCAGCGCGTTCCAGGGGTCGAAGCGGGCTGCCTCGACCTGCCTGGTCAGCTCCTCGTCCGGCTTCTGCCGGGGAATGGTCAACCGGCCGACCGTCACGAACGGTGCCGCGGCCCACTCGACGGTGGCGTCCTCGATCGGGGTGGATGCCTCGTCGATGAAGAACTGCACCTGCAGGTCGTAGCCGAGTGAGTTGTCGATCAGCCGATCGAACACATCGGCGGCCCAGTCTTCACTGGCCGACGGGTTCACCTGGTCGGAGGCGGCGGCGAGTCGCACGCGGACGGCGTACGGGCCGAAGGCGATCGGAGCCGCACTGAAGAAGTCGTGCGTGGCGAACCCGCTGAACGGCCTCTTGAACGCCGTCGACACAGCCTTGAGTTGGGGGATCATGCGTGGGTTCTTCAGCAGTCGGAGCAGCAGGCCCCCCGGCGTGCTGCCGCCGGTAGTGACCAACTTGGCGAAGTCCTCACTGGTCGCGGAGCTGAAGGTGCTGCGGTTGATCATTGCGAAGTCCTGGGAGACCGCCTCGCCGCCGAGCGCAGCCGGACCGGAGACGCCGAGCACCTTGATCGAGAAGCCGCGGATGTCCGGCACGTGGTCGGCGGCGCGGTTGAAGCCGCCGTTGGACAGCCGGATCCAGGCGTCGTACCGGTTGGGGATCTTGAAAATGCCTTGCCGCGCGTACTCCGGCAGGTCGGCCGGTACGTCGAGGGTCGCCCGGAGTGCCGCGACCTGCTTGCGGTGCAGTGCCCGCCCGGTCCCGTACTTCGCGGATTTCCGCTGCTGCATCTCGACGAACGCTGCCGCCTGCTGCTCGTGCCGCTCCTGCTCGTCCGGTTGAACCACTTCACGCCACTCGGTACTCGGTTCGGTCACGAACTCTCTTCCCTTCGCCAGCGGTGGAGTCTTCAGTATCCGCCGAATCCTTCGTTGCGCCAGGCAACGGTCAACTGGGGTACGTCTGAATTTCCGTGGCCTTGAGGGTGGCGTGCAGGTGCTGGCCGGGAGTGAGGCGGAGTTCGGCGACGGCGGCGGGGGTGATGTCGGCCAGCAGGGTGGCCGGGCCGGTGGGGGATGCGTCGAGGCGGACCCGGACGGTGTGGGCGTGCTGTTCGAGTCCGGCGATCACCGCCGGCCAGGTGTTGCGGGGGCTGCCGGCCGGCTGCTCGGCGTACAGGCTGATGGCGGTCGGCGGAAAGGCTACGTGGACGTTGCCGGAGGTGGGCTCGGCGATCGTGACGGAGCCGCCTCCGGTCAGGGCGACCGTGGTGCCGTCGGCGGTGCCGCGGTAGAGGTTCAGGCCGACCAGTTGAGCGACGTACTCCGTCCGTGGGCGCCGCGCGATCTCGGTGGGAGCACCTTCCTGGACGATCCTGCCGTTTTCCACGATGACCAGGCGATCGGCCAGGACCATCGCGTCGAGCGGGTCGTGGGTGACGAGGAGTGTGCGGCCCTCGTACCGGCGGAGGTGCTCGGCCAGTTCCGCACGCACATGCAGCGTCGTACTGGCGTCCAAGGCGGCTAGGGGCTCATCCAGGAGAAGTAGCTCGGGAGAGGTGGCCAGTGCGCGGACCAGAGCGACGCGTTGCGCCTGGCCGCCGGACAGGGAGCGTGGGCGGCTCTTCAAGTGGTCTTTGAGGCCGACAGTGTCCAACCAGCGGGCAGCTTCGGCGCGGGCCGTGTGCTTGTCCGTGCCACGCGCTCGCAGGCCGAAGGCGACGTTCTCTAGGGCAGTCAGGTGGTTGAACAGTAGGTAGTCCTGAAAGACGACACCGATCGGGCGACGGTCGGCGGACCGGAACGTGCGCGGCGGCTCGTCCCAGACCTCGTCGTCGAGACGGATGCGGCCGCTGGTGACCGGGAGGAGTCCGGCGATCGCGCGGAGGGCAGTGGTCTTGCCGGCGCCGTTGGGGCCGAGCAGGGCGACCACCTCGCCGGGCTCGACGGTGAGGGCGAGGTCCAGGTGGAAGGCCTCGCGGGTGACCTGCAGGTCGGCGTACAGAGTCATCGGAGACGACTGATCCAGCGCTCGCGCAGGCAGGCGAGGACGACGACGGAGACGGCGAGCAGGACGACGCTCAGTACGACTGCGACGTCCGGGTCGGTTTCCAGGGCGAGATAGACGGCCAGCGGCATCGTCGTCGTACGCCCTGGGAGGTTGCCGGCGAAGGTGATCGTGGCGCCGAACTCGCCGAGTGCACGGGCCCAGCACAGCACTGCGCCTGCCACGATCCCCGGTGCGATCGAGGGCAGGGTGACTCGCCGGAAGGTCAACCAGCGACCAGCGCCGAGGGTGGCTGCCGCTTCCTCGTACCGCGGGTCTGCTGCGCGCAGTGCGCCTTCGACGGAGATCACCAGGAACGGCATCGCCACGAACGCCTCCGCCACGATCACGCCGGCTGTGGTGAACGGTAGGGAGAAGCCGAACCAGAGGTCGAGGTGTTCACCGACCAGACCGCGACGGCCGAGGACTAGTAGGAGCGCTACGCCACCTACTACTGGTGGCAGGACAAGTGGGACGGTCACCAGGGCACGGATGACTCCGCGGCCCGGTAGCTCAGCGCGGGCCAGCAGCCACGCTAGTGGGACGCCTAAGAACAGACAGAGAACAGTGGCGGCGCTTGCGCAGAGTAGGGAGAGCTTGAGGGCTTGTCCGATGTCAGCGCTGAAGAGCCTTGAGGGCAGCGTCGACCAGGGGGCTTGGGCGAGCAGGCCGATCAGTGGGACGAGCAGGAAGGCCAGTCCGAGCAGCGCAGGCAGCAGGAGGATCAGGGGCAGCCGCCCACCGATCCTCCTGCGGCCGCGGATACTCACGGCGCTTCGAAGCCCGCAGCGGTGAGGACGGTCCTGCCCTGAGCCGAGAGGACGAAGTCGACGAAGGCCTTGGCACCGTCGGCGTTCTTCGCCTCGGTGAGGGTGGCGATCGGGTAGTCGTTGATCGCCTGGTCGGCCTCCGGGAACTCGATCCCTTCGACCTTGTCCTTCGCGGCCAGCACGTCGGTCCGGTAGACGAGCGCAGCATCTACCTCGCCGAGGCTGACCTTGGCCAGCGCGGCCTTGACGTCCTGCTCGAGGCTGTCCGGCTGGGCGACGAGCTTGGTCGCGTCGAAGACCTTCTTGGCCGCGGCACCGCAGGGCACCTGGACAGCGCAGATGGCGATCTTCTTGTTCTGGTCGGCGAAGTCCTTCAGCCCGGTGATCTTGCCGGGATTGCCCTTCGGAACGGCGATCTCCAGCTTGTTCTTCGCGAAGGTGGTCGCGGTGCCCTTGCCGGTCACCTGGTCCAGGTTCTTGGGCGCGGCGGAGGCGAAGACGTCCGCCGGGGCGCCCTGGTTGATCTGCTGGGCGAGCGCCGAGCTGCCGGCGAAGTTGAAGACGACCTTGACGCCCGGGTGGGCGGCCTCGAAGTCCTTGCCGAGCTGGGTGAAGGCGCCGGTCAGCGACGCGGCTGCGAAGACGTTGACCGTCCCCGACGGGGCTGGACTGGAGGATGATGCCTGGCTCGCGGCCGGCTTCTCGTCGCTGCCACAGGCCGCGAGGGTGAGTGCGGCGACCGTGGTCAGGGTCGCGGCGACGGTACGGCGGAACATCAGGCCTCCGGGATCTCGACGACGACGTGAGTGGACTTGATCGAGGCGACCGCGACCACGCCCGGTTCCAGACCGAGCTCGTCGGCGGCCTCCCGGCTCATCAGCGAGACGACCCGGAACGGACCGGCCTGCAGCTCCACCTGAGCCATCACGCCGTCCTTGACGACGCGCGTGACGATGCCGCGCAGGCGGTTCCGGGCGGAGGCGGCCGTGGTGTTGCCCGGCTCGGGTGTCTCGGCGAGTTGCTGCGCGAAAGCGGCCAGCGCTTTGCCGTCGACGGCCATCCGGCTGCCGTCCTGGACGGACGGCAACTTGCCCTGCTCGATCCAGCGCCGGACGGTGTCATCACTGACCCCGAGCAGCGCGGCCGCCTCACTGATCCGCAAATTCGGCATGATCGGCATCATATCGCCGCATCTGAGGATCCCGGGCTCACTGACCACGAACGTTGTTACGCCGCAGTTATGTGCGACCCAATAGATTTCTCCTATGGACGCGACGGGGCTGCGGGACTATCTGGACGGGCCGTACAAGGCGGCGCGGGATGTCGTACGGGATGGCTTGGCGGAGCATGCCGAGCTGCTGGACGCGGGGTTGCGGCTGCCGCGGGACGAGTACCGCGATCAGGTGCTCGCGATGCTGCAGCAGATCACCGCGGACGGGCATCCCGGTCGCGGGTTCCCGAAGGAGTACGGCGGCCAGGGCGACCTCGGCGGATTCATCGCCGGCTTCGAGACGCTGGCCTTCGGCGATCTCTCGCTGATGGTCAAGGCGGGGGTGCAGTTCGGCCTGTTCGCCGGCGCGATCCTGCAGCTCGGCACGACCCGGCATCACGAGGAGTATCTGGCCGACGCGATCAACGGCCGGCTGCTCGGCTGCTTCGCGATGACGGAGACCGGCCACGGCTCGAACGTCCAGGCACTCGGTACGACGGCGACGTACGACCCGGCGACCGAGGAGTTCGTCGTGCACACCCCGGATGCGGCGGCGCGCAAGGACTACATCGGCAACGCGGCCCGGCACGGCCGGATGGCGGCGGTCTTCGCCCAGCTCGTCGTCGGTGGCGAGACGCATGGCGTGCACTGTCTGCTCGTGCCGATCCGCTCGCTTGCGGGCGAGGCGCTGCCGGGCGTGACGCTGAGCGACTGTGGACCGAAGCTCGGCCTGAATGGTGTGGACAACGGCCGGATCGTCTTCGACCACGTCCGCGTTCCCCGTACGGCGTTGCTCGATCGCTATGCGCAGGTCGATGCCGGGGGCACCTACACCAGCGAGATCGAGAACCCGGACCGCCGCTTCTTCACGATGCTCGGCACGCTCGTCCAGGGACGCGTCTCGGTCGGTGGTGCAGCCATCAACGCGAGCAAGGTCGCGCTCACCATCGCGATCCGGTACGCCTTGCAGCGGCGGCAGTTCGGTGCGCCGGGGAGTGCCGAGGAGGCGTTGCTGCTCGACTACCGGATGCATCAGCGCCGGTTGCTGCCGTTGCTGGCGAAGACCTACGCGCTGCACTTCGCGCAGGGTGAGCTGGTCGACGAGTTCGTACGGCTCTTCGGCAAAGAGGGCCGGAACGAGGATGACGAGCACGACCGGCGTGCCCTGGAGGCTCAGGCGGCCGGAACGAAGGCGCTCGGGACCTGGCATGCGACGGAGACGATCCAGCTCTGCCGGGAGGCTTGCGGTGGTGCCGGCTATCTCGCAGAGAACCGGCTGGCCGCGCTCAAGGCGGACACCGATGTGTTCACGACCTTCGAGGGTGACAACACTGTCCTGTTGCAGCTGGTCGCCAAGGGGTTGCTGACCGGATACCGGGAGGCGTTCGGCAAGCTCGATCCGCTCGGCACCGCCCGGTTCATCGCCGCTCAGGCGGTCGAGATCGCGGTGGAGAAGACCGCGCTCCGGACCTTGGTGGAGCGCCTGCGGGACGTCGTACCGAATCGGAACGACTCGGCTGATCCGGATGCGGGGCTCCGCGACGATGCGTACCACTGCGGTCTGCTGCGATTCCGGGAGGAGCACATGCTCGCCGGGGTGGCTCGCCGGCTCAAGGCGGGGATCGACGCCGGGGTCGAGCCGTTCGAGGCGTTCAACCGGTGTCAGGACCACGTGATCGCGGCGGGGCGGGCGCATGTCGACCGCGTCGTACTGGAGGCGTTCCTGGCCGGCGTACAGGCTGCGCCGGAGGGGGAGGTGCGGGACCGGCTGAAGGAGCTGTACGACCTGCACGCGCTGTCGACGATCGAGGCGGAGCGGGCCTGGTACATCGAGCACGGCCGGTTGTCCGGGCCGCGGTCGAAGGCGATCACGGCGCTGGTGAACGAGCTGTGTGCCCAGGTCAGGCCGCATGCGGGCGAGTTGGTGGACGCGTTCGGCGTACCGGGCCCGGCGGTCGCTGTGCCGATGGTTGTACCGTCACAGCATGAGTGAGCCGATTGAGCCCGCGTCGGCTGCCGAGGCCGCCCGCGAACTGGCGAGGGTGTTGCTGGAACAAGCCGACGCCCTGGACCTGCACGACCTGCGGGCCACCACGGCGATCGAGAACGTCCGGGTGCAGGCCCGGGTTCTCGCCGACGCCGTCCACGAGCGCGGCTGGGGCGACATCTTCCTCGGCATCGATTCCTACGACCCCGACGAGCTGGACGACCTGCCGCTCGGCCCGGACGACTTCGACGACCCGGCCGACTACCGGGAGATGATCGAGGGCGCCGGCCTGGACGAGCTGGACGAGCCGCTGGTCCCGGAGAACGGGATCCGGCTCAGCTACCAGGCCCGCTACGACTTCGTGGTGACCGATCCGGACGCGTTCATCGCCTACGTCCGCAGTCGCGCCGACGAGGCGCAGAACGACGACGTGATCGAGGACATCGAGGACGCCCGGTCGGCCTTCGAGCTGCTCGGCTACCTGGACGGCATCGGCTCCAAGGACTACGACGGTGTCGGGCTCAGCCCGGCCGGCGGCGAGGAGTCCCACAAGGTGGTCGAGTTCTCCCTGTGGGACATGGACCCGACCCGGCGCGACGACACCTTCCCGTACTGACAATTGTTGTTGCGGCAGGCAACTTCACTACGAATAGTGAGGGTTTGTATACAAAGCGTGGCCTTAGTCAAGATCAATGCAAATGTTTGATCCGCCGCGTAGCAGCCGTCCGGTTGCGCATGACAACGTTCTGTTGTCGGCGACGGACGGGTCGCTGACACAGGCTCTAGGAAGTTTCGCGGTCTCCCGTCCGGAACCGGACTGTACCTCCCCTGCCGGTTGCGGAATGGGATCGCGCTACCTCCCTCCTTCGGGGCCGACCGCCCTCTCGGGGCAAAGCAAGACGCCGGCCGTGTCGCCGGGGTGCCGGTCGCCAGTGAGGTGGTGACCGACACCCGACACGGCCGGCGTTTTTTCCGTTGTCTGCCGGGAAGCTCAGCCGGTCAGGTGGGTGAGGACGGCGAGCACGCGACGGTGGCTGGTCGGGGTGTCGTCGATCCGGAGCTTCTGGAAGATGCTGCGCATGTGGGTCTCGATCGTGCGCTCGGCCAGCACCAGGCGGTCGGCGATCGCGCTGTTGGAGAGACCTTCCGCAACCAGCGCCAGTACTTCGCGTTCGCGGGCTGACAGAGCGGTCAGCGGATCGTTCGCCCGCGTCGGCGTGACGAGCGCCGCGACGATCGCGGGATCCAGGGCCGAGCCGCCGTCCGCCACCCGGCGCATGGCGTCGAGGAAGTCCGCGACCCGGAGTACGCGGTCCTTCAGTAGGTAGCCGAAGCCACCGGTGGCGACGAGATCGACCACATGCTTGGTCTCCACGTGCTGGGACAGCATCAGGATCCTGCGGGCCGGGTCGGCTGTTCGCAGCGTCTTCGCGGCCCGGGCGCCGTCGTCGGTCATCGTCGGAGGCATCCGGACGTCGATGATCGTCAGGTCCGGCTCAGCCTCGGTGACGGTCTTGATCAGGGCGTCCGCATCGGCGACCGCTCCGACGATCTCGTGCCCGTTCTCGGTCAGCAGGCGGCTCAGACCCTCGCGGAACAAGGCCGAATCCTCGCCGATCACGACGCGCACGGGATCTCCGCCCTGATCGACGTACCGGCACCGGGCGGGCTGTCCAGGGTGAGTTCGCCGCCTTGGGCCGCGACCCGGTCCCGCAGTGAGGTCAGCCCGAAGCCCTCCCGGGCGCCACCGATCCCGTCGTCGCGGACCAGAACGTTCAGCCGTTGCCCGGTCATGCTGACCTCGATCGAGATCCGCGTCGCCTGGGCATGCTTGAGGGCGTTGGCGATCGCCTCACCGACCGTGAAGTACACCGCGGTCGCCACTCCTTCACCGATCTCGAGCTCGGGGACGCTGAGGTCGACCGGCACCGAGCTGTCCTGCACCAACCGGCGCAGCGCGACCGCGAGCCCGTCGTCCAGCCGGCCCGGCCGTACGCCGTGCGCGATCCGCCGCAACTCACCCACGGTCTGCTCCAACGTCTCCACCAACTCGTCGATCACTCCGTACTGCGCGGCGCTCGGCCCGAGCTGGTGCTGCAGAGACCGCAACCGCATGCCCACGGCAATCAACTGCTGCTGCGCCCCATCGTGCAGATCCCGTTCCAGCCGTTGTCGTTCGATGCTCGCTGCTTCCACGAGCCGAGCGCGACTCGCCCGTACGTCGGACAGTGCGTCCTGCAACTCCAGTCGCAGCCGGCTCACCTCGATCGGCAGACGAGCCTCGACCGCGGCCTCCCTGGCGCGCCTGATTCTCCGCGCCGAGGTGACGCCGAGGATCAGGGCGCCGACGGTCGAATCGCCTGTCTGCAAGGGGATTGCGTTGCCGGGGAGGCCCAGGTGTTGGCCCGGTCGTTGAAGGATGACCTGGAGATCTGGGTCGTCGAGGGCTTTCCGTAGTACGGACCCGATCTGTTCTGGTTCGGCCTGGCCGTCGCGGACCCGGCGTACGAAGTCCTTGATCTGTTCGGCAGCGACGGCTCGGTCGGGGTCCACCAAGCGGCCGATCGCGCGGTGCAGCCAGTGATAGAGGGGGAGCAGGAGCAGGGCGGTGACGGAGGCGGCGCTGGTGACACCAGCTCGTTCCTGCCGCGGGAAAAGGGTGTCGACGGCAACGACCACGCCGGCGAAGACCGCGGCCGAGACGAACGTGGTGATCAGCCAGCTGACCGCAGTACCGAAGAAGCGGTCGATGTCCAGCAGGTCGTGCCGCAGGATCGCGACGGCGATAGCACCCGGAACCAGGATAAGCATCGCGACCAGGAAGCCTTGATAGGCGAGTTCGCCGGGGATGCCGACGGCGATCGCCAGCCAACTTGTTGCCAGCAGCACCGGTACGGCGATCGCGGCACACATCAGCCAGCGCAGCCGGAGCCGGGTGAGCTCGTCACCGCGGCGGAATCTGGTCACCAGGCTGACCGAGACCGCGAGCAGGACTGCGACCAGACCTGCCAGGGCGATGACGACCAGGGCGATCTGGAGTGGGATCGGCAAGGTGAAGGGTGGTTCGCCGGTCACGCGTTCGGGGTCCGGGGTGGGGGAGAAGTTGTCGGGGTTGGTGGCGACGGCGAAGTTCACCAGGGCAAGGGAGAGCGGCACGGCAGTTGCGATCACCCGCCATGTGCGTCCGGGAAGCAGGCCGTCGGGGAAGACCAGGATCAGGATCGCGAAGCCGATGAACAGCCACGCCCAGACACCGGCCGCGGCGATCTCCACGTTGCGGGCGCCCGGCCAGGGGCGGGCGGTGTGATAGGTCGCTCCCCAATCTTCGACGGTGAAGACGACGGCCGGCAGTGCACCGGTCAGTGCGAGTGCCGGGCCGACCGGGCTTTGCGGTGCTCGGATGGCAATCAGCCAGCCGAGCAGGAGCGACGGCAGCAGGATCACCATCGTCACCAGGAAGTCGCCGCCGGAGCCGATCGAGGCCGGACCGTAGGCAAGTGCTGCGCGCACGACCAGGCCCGCGGCGTACGCGACTGTCGCGGTCGTCACCCACACCAGTGGCCTGATCACAGCGTCATCATCCTCCCGCGACAGCGCTGGACGCATCAGTGCCAACACCGGGTCCAGTGCCAGCACTTGGCCGACTGCGGCGCTGGCACGGATGTGAGGCCGGTGGTGCGGGCGGGAGCGTAGGTGAGGTCAGAACTTCCTAGGAGGGAATCCCATGGTTGCCATCATCACCGTCTTGTTCGCCTTTCCGCTCGGCTACTTCCTGCGGAACCGCACCTCGGCGTACCTCGCCTACGTCGCGATCTACGCCTACTCCTTCACTTTCCAGACCCTCTACCTGCTCCGCGACTGGATCGGTAACAGCAGTAGTGCCTTTCCCCGCGACCCCGACAAACTCCCCCTCGGCTACCTGGCCGTCACCGCCGGCATCTACGCCGTCGGCTTCCTTCTCATCACCCTCGCCCACCACCTGGCCGCCAAACGCCGTACCCGTTCCACCGCACCGGTTAACCTCGACGCCTGATTCACCATACCAAACAGTATGGTACGGTCGGGTTCATGGCGAGCAGGGTTGATTGGTTGGATGCCGGGCTTCGGTTGCTGGCGGCGGAGGGGGCGCCGGCGGTGACGATCGAGCGGCTGACCAGCGAGCTCGGTTTGAGCAAGGGGTCGTATTACCACCATTTTCAAGGGGTTGGCGGGTTTCGGACGGCGTTGCTGGAGCACTTCGAGGCGCTGTTCACGACCCGGTTGATCGACACGGTGGAAGAGGATCCGGGCGCGGACGCCGAGGTGAAGCTGGTGCGGCTGATGGAGTTGGTGCTGGCCGGGCCGGAGGACGCCAAGTTGGAGATCGCCGTTCGGGCGTGGGCGTTGCAGGACGGTGAGGCGCGGCAGGCACAGGAGCGCGTCGACAGGACGCGTACGCAGTACCTGCGGAAACTTTGCCGTGGACTCGAGAGCAGTCTGATCGCCCCGGACCGGCTGGCCGAGCTGCTCTATCTGATCCTGATCGGTGCCGAGCAGGTGCTGCCGCCGGTGCCTGCCGACGAGCTTCGCGCGCTGTACGCCGACACCCTGCGACTCGCCACCGGAAAGTCACTGCTCTGAGGAGGCGCTATGACGGAGCTGCCCGAGTTGGCAGATCTGTTACCCACTGTGGATGTGGTCGATGTGAAGACCGCAACCGGAAACGTCAGCCTGCGCGAGTTCGTCGCCGGCTCGCTCGGCTCGTCACCGTTGTGGATCAAGGCGTTGTTCGCCGTCCGGGTCGTCGTCGCCAAGGCACTTCGTCTGGAGACGGCCACGGTGCCGTCGCGTCCCGGACTGCGGCCGGAAACAGTCAGCTTCACCCCGGGCGACCACGCCGCCTTCTTCGAGGTGGTCCGTGGCGAGGAGGACCACTACCTGCTCCTCAAGGTCACCGACAACCATCTGATCGGATACCTCGCCTACATCATTTCGCCCGACCACGAGTTCAAGGTCGTCACCCTCGTCCGGTATCTCCGGCCGGTAGGACGCCTTTACTACAACGCGATCAGCCCGTTCCACCACCTGGTCATCCACAGCATGATCCGCTCTGGTCTAGCGAAGTACCGCCAGTAGGGCGTGGAAGTCGGCTCGGTTGAATTGCCGGGCGCCGATCAGCGCCTGCAGGAGGATGCCGTCCAGTGCGGCGACCAAGAGGCTGGCCTTGTGCGGGTCGCTGGTGAAGCTACGGGCGATCTGGGTCAGTGGTTCCAGCCACGCCGCTGCCGCCTCGCGCAGGGCGGGGCGGCGAGCAGCGAGGAGATAGAGCTCGTACTCCGCGAGCGTGCGCCCGCGTCGGTAGACGAGACAGTGCTCGATCAACCGGGCCAACTCGTCGGCCGGTCTCGCGCCCAGGTCGGTGACCCGCTCATGGAGCTCGGCTGCCAGGTCCTCGGCGGCCCAGCTCAGCGCTGCGACCAGCAGCTCGTCGAGGCTCGCGAAGTGGTACGTCGTCGAGGCCAGCGAGACCCCCGCCTCGGCCGCGACGGCCCGATGACTGACCCCCGCGACGCCCTCGCGCTCGACGATCGCCAGCGTCGCGACGAGCAGCTCGGTCCGTCGCGCCGTACCCCGCAATCGTCGTCCGTCCGGGCGTTTGGGAAGGCCTCTGACCTGCACAAACGACAAACTACCAGGACAGACGTACTGATTGTTTTTGGGTCGCCGAATCGGCAGAAAGCCCGCAGATCGCGACATAGGCTCGTCGCCGTGACGACTACTGCGATGCGCCGCGCGCTCAAGCGGGCCGATGACGGGAAGACGCTGGATCCGGCCGAAGTCGAGGTACTGCTGGCCGCTTCCGGTGACGCACTGACCGCCTTGATGGCGACGGCCGCGCGGGTTCGCGACCAGGGTCTGGCCGACGCCGGTCGCAGCGGCATCGTGACCTACTCCAAGAAGGTCTTCATCCCGCTGACCCGGCTCTGCCGCGACCGGTGCCACTACTGCACCTTCGCGACCACCCCCGGCCGCGTGCACTCGCCGTACCTCTCGCCGGATGAGGTGCTGAAGATTGCCCGGGAGGGTGCTGCCCTCGGTTGCAAGGAGGCGCTCTTCACGCTCGGCGACGCGCCCGAGGACCGCTGGGACGCCGCGAAGACGTGGCTCGAGGAAGCCGGCTACGACAGCACGCTCGACTACGTGCGGGCGATGGCGATCCGGGTGCTGGAAGAGACCGGGCTGCTGCCACACCTGAACCCGGGCGTGATGTCGTGGCAGGACCTCCAGCGACTGAAGCCGGTCGCGCCGAGCATGGGCATGATGCTGGAGACCACCTCGCGCCGGCTGTTCGAGGAGAAGGGGCAGCCGCACTACGGGTCGCCCGACAAGGACCCGGCGATCCGGCTGCGGGTGCTGGAGGACGCGGGTCGCTCCAACGTCCCGTTCACCACCGGGCTGCTGGTCGGCATCGGTGAGAACCTCCAGGAGCGGGCCGACTCGATCTTCGCGCTGCGCAAGATCGCCCGTCAGTACGGCGGTATCCAGGAGGTCATCATCCAGGGGTTCCGGGTGAAACCGGACACCGCGATGCGCAACGACGCGGACATCCCGCTGGACGAGTGGCTGGCCGCGATCGCCGTCACCCGGATCGTGCTCGGCCCCCGGATGCGGGTCCAGGCACCGCCGAACCTGGTCGACCTGGCCGAATGCAAGCTGCTGCTCGATGCCGGGGTGGACGACTTCGGCGGGGTCTCGCCGCTGACCCCCGATCACGTCAACCCTGAGCGTCCGTGGCCGCAGATCGACGATCTGACCAAGGTGACCGCGGCTGCCGGATTCACCTTGCGGGAAAGGCTGACCGCGCACCCGGAGTACCTGCGGGAGCCCTGGCTCGACCCGCGGCTGATCTCGCACGTCGAGGCGCTCGTCGATCCGGAGACCGGGCTGGCTGATGAGGCCGCGTTCCCGAAGGGCCTTCCCTGGCAGGAGCCTGACGGTGGCTGGGACAGCGTGGGGCGGACCGATCTGCACACCGCGATCGACACCGAAGGACGGCGTACGGAGACCCGCTCGGACTTCGACGCGGCGTACGGCGACTGGGATGTGCTGCGGGAGGACGTCGCGGCGCGGCGCGCTGGTGAGTCGAAGCCGGAGCGCATCGACGCCGATGTGAAGGCCGCCCTTGCTGCCGCTGCTGATGATCCGGCGGGGCTGTCGGATGCGCAGGCGCTGACGTTGATGACCGTGACCGGGACGGCGCTGGATGAGCTCGCCAGGATCGCGGACGACCTGCGCAAGGAGGTCGTCGGCGACGACGTGACGTACGTCGTCAACCGGAACATCAACTTCACCAACGTCTGCTACACCGGCTGCCGGTTCTGCGCGTTCGCGCAACGTCGTACGGACGCGGATGCCTATTCGCTGTCGATGGACGAGGTCGCGCAACGGGCCGAAGAGGCCTGGGTGATCGGTGCGACCGAGGTCTGCATGCAGGGCGGCATCCACCCGGACCTGCCCGGTACGGCGTACGCGGATCTCGTCCGGGCCGTCAAGGAGCGCGTGCCGCAGATGCACGTCCATGCGTACTCGCCGATGGAGATCGTCAACGGGTCGGTCCGGACCGGGCTGTCGATCGAGGAGTTCCTGATCTCGGTCAAGGAGGCCGGGCTGGACAGCATCCCGGGTACCGCGGCCGAGATCCTCGACGACGACGTGCGCTGGATCCTCACCAAGGGAAAGTTGCCGACGGCAAGCTGGATCGAGGTCATCTCGACCGCGCACAAGGTCGGGCTGCCGTCGTCGTCCACGATGATGTACGGGCATGTCGACGCGCCGCACCACTGGGTGCAGCACCTGCGGACGATCGCTGAGGTCCAGGATCAGACGGGTGGGTTCACGGAGTTCGTGCTGCTCCCGTTCATCCACACGAACTCGCCGATCTACCTGGCCGGCGTGGCCCGCCCAGGGCCGACGTACGACGAGAACCGCGCCGTGCACGCCATGTCGCGGATCATGCTGCACGGCCGGATCGACAACATCCAGTGCTCGTGGGTGAAGCTCGGCACCGATGGATGCGTCGCGGTTCTCAACGGTGGCGTCAACGACATCGGCGGCACGCTGATGGAGGAGACCATCAGCCGGATGGCGGGCTCGAAACACGGCTCCCGCAAGTCGATCGAGGAGCTCACCGCGATGGCGACCGCCGCCGGCCGCCCGGCCCGGCAGCGCACCACGACGTACGGCGAGGTGCCGGTCCGTCCGCACAGCGAGCTGGAACTCGCTTAAGCGTCGGCGGTGGTGAGGTTCGCTTAAGCGTCGGCGGCGGTGAGGGCGGTCGCTTCGGTCTCGGTGTGGGCGGCCGGCGTCCGGAGGTGGGACAGCGGCTTCCAGCCGGTGGCGAGAACTCCGACGGCGAGGAGGACGGCGAAGGCGCCGACGTAGAACGGCAGCTGGATGTTGACCTCTTCGCCGAGCTTGCCGGCCAGCCAGGGCGCGACCGCGCCACCGGAGAACCGGACGAAGCTGTACGCCGCGGAGGCGGTGCCGCGCTCGACCGGAGCGGCCGCCATCACGGCCTCGGTGATCAGGGTGTTGTTCACGCCGAGGAACAGGCCGGCCACGATCACGCCGATCGCGAGGACCGGACGGTGGTGGGCGTAGATGCCCATCACGGCCAGGTCGGCGGCGAAGAGGAACAGCGACGTCAGTACGACGGGCAGCGTGCCGAACTTTCGCTGCAACCGGGGCGCCGCGAACACCGAGGTCAGCGCGAGCCCGATGCCCCAGCCGAAGAAGATCAGCCCGATCTGCCGCGCGGACATCGCCAACGGGAACGGGGTGAACGCGAGCAGCGTGAAGAAGCCGAAGTTGTAGAGCAGGGCGGTGACCGCGACGGTTGCCAGCGAACGGTGCCGGAGTGCCTTCAACGGTTCGATGATCGACGTACGCCGGGGCGCGGGCGGTGATGCGGGCAGCAGGAACGCGGTGGCGGCGAGGGCGATGGTCATCAGCACGGCGACGCCGAAGAACGGGCCGCGCCAGGAGATGGTGCCGAGTTCACCGCCGACCAGCGGGCCGGCCGCGATACCGACGCCGAGCGCCGCTTCGTACAGGATGATCGCCTGCGCGACGGAACCGGTGGCAGAGTTGACGATGGTCGCCAGCGCGGTGGCGATGAACAGTGCGTTGCCGAGGCCCCAGCCGGCCCGGAAGGCGACGATCATGCCGATCGAGTTGGACAGGCCGGCGAGGGCGCTGAAGACGACGATGATGGCCAGGCCGATCAGCAGGGTGCGTTTGGCGCCGATCCGGCTGGAGACCGCGCCGGTGATCAGCATCGCGACACCGATCACTGCCATGTAGCTGGTGAACAGCAGGGAGACCTGGGACGGGCTCGCGTGCAGTTGCTCGGCGATCGGCTTGAGGATCGGGTCGACCAGGCCGATGCCCATGAACGCGATCACACAGGCGAAAGCGACCGCCCAGACGGACTTGGGTTGTTTGTTGCTGCTCACCGGGGCGTCTCCTCCAAAGGTTCGAGGGTGAGGATGGAATGCATGACGGTGACCGCTGCCTTGAGCGTCGCGAGGTCTTGGGCCGGCAACTGACTCAGACGGGTGGCGATGGCGGCACCGGCTTCGTGCCGGGCCTGGTCGAGCTCGGCACGGCCGGCGTCGGTGAGGCTGATCAGGCTCGCGCGGGAGTCGGCCGGATCGGGCTCGCGCCGGACCCAGCCGCTCTCCTCCTGCCGCTGCACCAGGTTCGACATCGTCGGCTGGGAACACCGGTCGGCCTTGGCCAGGTCGCTGATCCGCGACGGCCCGAGCTCGTCCAGCCGCCCCATCAACCGCATCGCGGCATGCGGCAGCGAACTCACATCCCGGCTAGCCAACCGCGTCAACCGCGCCGCAGCCACCACAACCTCAACCCCGAGCTCCGACAAGTCAGTAGCGATCACCTGTACAACAATACATAGTAAAGCTATGTTTCTCTAGCGGGATCGGCGTGAACCGGATCACCTCCTCCTCGCGGGGCTCACCCCTTGCCATAGCAGGGCGGCAACCCCGCAAGGAGGGGTGAACCCCGCGACTGGGGGTGAATCCGGTGACGTGTGGTGACGACGGGGCAGGGGGCGACCCCGGGGAGGGGCTGGGCCGCGGGAGTAGCGGCGGACGCCGGAAGAGAGGGTAGGCGGGTCAGATGGTGGCGTGGGCGATTAGTTCGGCTGCTTGGGTGGGGCCGTCTGCGGCGGCGTAGAGCTTTTGGATTCGCTCGGCGGCTCGTTGGTGGGAGGGGTTGTTGAGCATCTCGGTGGCTAGTTGCGTCAGCTGGGATAGGTGCGGCGGAGGTAGGTGGCGGGCGGCGCCTTGGCGTTCTAGGAGGGCGATGTTGAGGTCCTGCTCGATGTGGAGGGGGATGCCGAGCAGGGGAGTGCCCGATGCCATGGCGGTTTGGGTGCTGCCTTGGCCGCCGGTGGTGATGGCGAGGTCGACCTGGGGCATGACGAGATGGCTCGGGAGGACGCCTTCGATCATGATGCGGTCGGTGGCGAGGTCCTTGAGGTCGTGAATGGTGCCGGCTATGAGGATGCGGATGTCCAGGGTGCTGAGCGCATCCACTGCCTGGCGGACGAGATTGGGCGGGGTTGAAGTCATTGCCAGGTAGACGGTTGGGCCCGGGTGGGTGAGGAACTTCTCGACTCGGTTGGGGAGCGGGACGTTCAGGTGCGCGAAGAGGGGGCCGACGTTGGCCAGGCGGGAGCTTGGGCGATAGCCCTTGCCTGGGCGCCAAGCGGTGAGGTCGGCGGCCGAGATGCCTAGTACTTCCGGGATTTCGGGGACCAGGGAGAGGTCGCCGAGGAGTAGGGCGGCGAGGCTGGGGATCTGCTCGACGCCGAGTGCCTCCGCGACGCGGTTGAAGCCGCCGCAGTACGCGGTGGTGCGGTTCGTCGTACGGTTGATCAGGAAGCGGCTGAGCCAGTCCGGGGCGTGCTTCAGGCGAGGGTCGACGGGGCGACTAGGTGCCGGGAGCAACCTTCGTTCGAAGACCGGCGGGACGAAGCTGCCGGCGTGCTCGGTGATGAGTCTGACGCCGGCCAGCCGCGAGGAGAGCAACGTAGTCAGGGTGAATCCGGTCACGGCCACCGTGATGCCGTGTCGCCGGAAGTACTCCGCTTCCGCCTGGACATAAAGGCGAATCTCAGCGTCGTCGTACATGCTCTGCCGTGGATCCCCCTGCCCGATCGCCGACGCGACGAAGGCGGCCGACCTCGCATCAGACAGCCCGGGCCCGAGTACGTCGTACGCGACGCCCGCTTCGGTGAGCAACCGTTCGTGCGGGCCGCCGTGGGTGGCGACCCGGACCTGTACGCCGAGGCTGGTGAGTGCCCGGTGGAGCTCGAGCATGCGCGACGTCTCGGACAGGTAAGTGCAGTGTGGCAGTAGGCAGATCATCGGTGGTTGCCCCCTTCGGACTCAATAGGTAATATATTGCCTATGTCGCGCACCCACAAGACGGAAGAGTTGCTCGGGATCGGACCGGATTCGACCCTGGACCCGTCGATCCGCGCCTTCCGGACGGTGCTCACGTTGGCCCAGCGTCTCCGCTACGCAATGGATGAGCGCTTGCGAGCCGATGGTCTGACAACTCAGCAAGCGGCTCTCATCACCGTGGTAGCAGCGGCCGGCAAGCCCTCTCTCGCCGAAGCTGCCGCCGCCCTCGGCAGCACGCACCAGAACGTCGCCCAGATCGTCGCCGCCCTCGTCCGCAAAGACCTCCTCCAGGTCGAGCCCGACCCTGCTGACAAGCGCCGCAAACTTCTCGCGACCACCAACCACAACGCCGCCTACTGGAAACAGCGCGACAAGGACGACTTCGCCGCGGTCGCCGATTGGTTCGGCGACCTCACCCCAGCCGAACTCGAAACCTTCTGCACCCTGGCCGGCCGAGTCCTGACCAGGCTCGACCAATGATCAAGGCAGCCCTAGGCAGCACAGCCTTCTTCTTCGCCGCCCCCTGCGTAGTCGCGGGCCTGATTCCCTGGTCGATCACCCACTGGCACCAGCCCCAGTTCTGGCCGGCCCTCGTACTCGTTGCCTTAGGCACCCTCATAGTCCTGCGAGCCTTCACCCGCTTCGTCCGCGAAGGCCGCGGCACCCCCGCCCCCATCGCTCCGACCCAACAACTAGTCATCGGCGGCGACTACCGCTACGTCCGAAACCCCATGTACGTCGGCGTTGTCCTGGCCATCCTCGCCCAGTCCCTCCTCTTCCTCAGCCTCCCTCTACTCCTCTACGGCCTCTTCGCCTGGGCCGTCATGGCGTCCTTCGTCCACTGGTACGAAGAGCCTCTACTGCGCAAGCAATACGGCCCTCAGTACGACACCTACTGCCGAGCCGTCCCCGCCTGGCTCCCTAGAATCAAACCCTGACCGCCCTCACCAAGGAGCCTTGCCATGGAACCCGTTACGTTGATCACCGGCGGTTCGAGCGGGATCGGTGCGGCCACTGCCCGTGCCCTGCTCAAGCAAGGCCACCGGGTCGCGATCACCGGTCGCGACGTCGATCGCCTCGCCGCGCTCGCCACTTCCGTCGGAGCGGGCGATCGGCTGCTGACCATCGCCGGTGACGCCGCCGACGAGAACCAGGTCGCCGCAGCCGTGGCGCAAATCGTGGGCTCGTGGGGCCGATTGGACACGGTGATCGCGAACGCCGGGTACTCCCTGCCCGGCACGCTGGAGGACCACGAGCCTGCGGCCATGCGTGCGATGGTTCTCACGAACGTCCTCGGCCCGGCTCTGCTGGCACGCGAGACACTGCCCCACCTGAGGGCGTCCAAGGGCCGGATCGTCATCGTCGGTTCGGTCGCAGGCACCAGGAACACCCCCGGCAACCTGTACTCCGTCACGAAATGGGCCGCGCACGCCCTGGCCGAGAACGTCCGCCTCCTGGTAGCCAAGGACCACGTCACCGTCACCCTTGTCGCCCCGGGCGTTGTCGACACCCCCTTCTGGGACGACCGCGGCGGATCCCCCGCAGCCGCCCCCACCCTGACCGCCGAACAGGTAGCCGACACAATCCTGTTCGCCCTCAACCAACCCGAAGGCGTAGACATCAACCAAGTCGTAATCCGCCCCACCGGCCAGGTCAACTGAGGTCTGTGGCTAGTACGTGGGCGATGTTGCGTTCGGCCAGGGCTGTGATGGTGAGGAAGGGGTTTACGCCGAGGGAGCCGGGGATGAGGGAGCCATCGGTGACGTAGAGGTTGGGGTGGCCCTTGACTCGGCCGTAGGTGTCGGTGGCTTTGCCTAGGAGGCAGCCGCCCAGGGGGTGGTAGCAGAAGTTGGCGGCGAACTCGCGGTTGTTGGAGAAGAGGTCCCGGCGGTACGTCGTACCGGTGGCTCGGTTGAGTTTGTCGAAGAGGGAGCGGGCGGCGGCGATCGCCGGGTTGCTCTGGGTGGCGCCCCAGTGGAGGTGGGCGCGATCCGCGTGCCGGTCGTAGCTGAGGCGGCCGCGTTCGGGGCTGGCGGTGATGGCGAGGTAGAGGCTGGCCCAGGTTTCCAGGCCGATCGGGAGTGGGGCGATCTCGGCGAAGGCTGGGTGGACCGGGTCGTTCCAGTTGTCGATCGCCAGGGTCGGGATGGTTGATTGGAGGAAGCCGGTCGGGTCCCAGAGGTGGTTCGCGCGGGACGTCATCACGTTGCCGTTGCTGCCCCAGCCCTCGCCGATCTCGGCCGAAAGGTTGCCTAGGGCACCGGTCTCGCGGGCGCGGAGGAGTAGCTCGGTCGAGCCGATGCTGCCGGCGCCGAGGAAGAGGTGGCGGCAGCCGAGTTCGGTTCGGCGCAGCACCTTGCCAGAGGTGTCGATCTGCTCCAGCGAGAGCACGTAGCCGCTCTTGTCCTGGCGGATCGCGGTCACCCGGGTCAGGGTCCGGATCGTCACCCGTCCGGTGCCGACGGCTTCGGCCAGGTAGGTCTTGTCGAGCGACTTCTTGCCGTGGTTGTTGCCGTAGATCACTTCGCCGGCCAGCGCCGAGCGCGGGACGAGATTGCGCTCCTCGCGTTCCAGGTAACGGAAATCGTAGACGTTCGGGATCACCGCGGTCTTGAAGCCAGCCTGGTGCGCATGCCGCCGCGAGACCCGTGCATAGCGGTACACCTCGGTCTTCTCCAGGTAGCGCGGGTCGATCGTGTTCACCCCGAGCATCCGCCGAGCCAGCGGGAAGTAGCGCCGATACATCTGGTCCGCGTTCACGGCAGGCAGCAGCTTCTCGAAGTACGCGCGTTGCGGGGTGGGTGCCATTCCGCCGTTGACGAGCGAGCCACCGCCGACGCCGCGTCCGACGTACACACCCATGTTCGGGAAGTCGAGGCGTTCGAGCACGCCCGCGTACGGCGTACCGATGTCGCGGTTGACCAGGTCGAGCCACAGGAACGTGTCGAGGGGTGCTGCGGTGCGGCGGTGGAACCACATCGAGCGGCGGTCGGGATTCAAGGTCGAGCAGAAGACCTTGCCGTCGGCGGCGGGCTTGTTCCAGAGCTGGCCGAGTTCGAGCATCGTGGTGGCAATCCCGGCCTCGCCGAGCCGGAGCGCGGTGACGGCCGAGCCGTAGCCGGTGCCGATCACCACGGCGGGAACGAAGTCGCGGGACTGGGCGGCGAAGGCGGTGCCGATCCGAGTGAGGCCGAGAGCGGCGGCGGAGCTGAAGGCGGCCAGGCCGGCGAACCGGCGGCGGGACATAACGGACGGGTCAGTCTCGATAAAGGCGGTCACCGACGCACCGTAACGGATTGAATGCTGATGGTGATCCCAGCGTGAGCGGCGTCACGTGGCGCGCTGCCCGATCGCGCAGAGTTGCAAAGTTGCACGAATATCAATTTGCATGCACTGCAAGTTTGTCTACTCTGGGTGACGTGATCCAGACCGAGAACGATGCCGCGCCGGGACGTCGGGAGCGGAAGAAGCGCGAGACGCGGCAGGCGCTGGCCGACGCGGCGTTGCGGCTGGCGTTGGAGAAGGGGCCGGACAACGTCACGGTCGAGGAGATCGCCGAGGCCGCCGATGTGTCGGTGCGGACGTTCTTCAACTACTTCCCGCACAAAGAGCATGCGATCCTCGGCCGCAACCCCGAGCATCTCGAGCTCGCGCTGGAGCGGTTCCGGACGGCGCCGGCCGAGCAGTCGCCGCTGACCACGATGTGGCTGGTCGTCCGTGACGTCCTGCGCGACCTGGAGAGCGAAGGTGAGCTGTCCCGGCGGGGCGAGCTGATCATGGCTTCGCCGGATCTCCTTTACCACTTGATGTTGTCGAGCATCGAGGACGAGCGCCGGCTCACCGTCGCCCTGGCCGAGCGGCTGGGTGAGCCGGCCGGATCGGTCCGGGCGGCCCTGATCATCAGCAGCGCCGGTACGGCGTGCCGGGTCGCGATGGAGGCGCACAAGCAGGCGCCCGAGCGATCGCTGCGGGGGCTCGTCGACGAGGCCTTCCAACTACTTGCCGACGGCATCGACCCGCGTTTCCACCGCAACAGAACACAGAAAGGTCAGGCATGACCACGACCTCTTCCCCCGACGACGTCACCGCCGGGCCGATCGCCCAGCTGACGCCGCGGCAGACCATCCAGGCCATCTCCGGCCTGATGATGGGGCTGTTCGTGGCGATCCTGGCCGGCACCGTGGTGTCGACGGCGCTGCCGCGGATCATCCACGACCTCGGCGCCAGCCAGTCGTCCTACACCTGGGTCGTCACCCTCGAGCTGCTCACGATGACGGCCACGGTGCCGTTGTGGGGCAAGCTCGCCGACCTCTACAACAACAAACTGCTCGTCCAGCTGTCCCTGAGCTTCTTCGTGGTCGGCTCGCTGGTGGCCGGCTTCGCGCCGAACATCGAAGTACTACTGGGCAGCCGGGTCCTGCAGGGCCTGGGCGGTGGCGGTCTGACCGCGCTGGTGCAGATCGTGATGGCGGCGATCATCCCGCCGCGCGAACTCGGCCGGTACTCCGGAATCTTCGGTGCCGTCTTCGCCTCGGCGACCGTCGGTGGGCCCCTGCTCGGCGGCTTCCTGGTCGACTCGCCGTTGGGCTGGCGGGCCTGCTTCCTGGTCGGCGTACCGTTCGTCGTCGCCGCGATCATCCTGCTGCAGCGCACCCTGCACCTGCCGACCGTACGCCGGGAGGTGAAGATCGACTGGTGGGGCGCGTTCCTGATCACCGCCGGCGTGAGCACCCTGCTGGTCTGGTCGTCCTTTGCAGGCAACAAGTTCGACTGGGTGTCCGGGTGGAGCTTCGTGCTCGTCGGAGCGGCTCTGGTCGCACTGGTCGCCGCGGTGCTGGTCGAGCGCCGGCACCCCGAGCCGATCATCCCGATGGACCTGTTCCGCAACCGCACGGTGACGCTGGCCATCGTCGCCAGCGCGCTGGTCGGGGTCGCGATGTTCGGCGGCTCGGTCTTCCTGGCGCAGTACTTCCAGATCGCGCAGGGCTACTCGCCGACCAAGGCCGGCCTGATGAGCCTGCCGCTGATCCTCGGCATGATGGTCGCTTCGACGATCGCCGGTGGGCTGATCACGAAGTACGGCAAGTGGAAGATCTACCTGGTGATCGGGAGCGTGCTGCTGCCGATCGGGCTCGGGTTGTTCGGCACGATCGACGCGCACACGTCGAAGTACATGCTGTGGGCGTTCATGCTGGTGCTCGGCGTCGGGATCGGCCTGGTGATGCAGAACCTGGTGCTCGCCGCGCAGAACGACGTACCGGCTCGTGAACTCGGTGCCGCGACATCGGCGGTGAGCTTCTTCCGGAGCATGGGCGGCACGATCGGGGTCAGCGTGCTCGGCGCGATCCTGGCCAAAAAGGTCACCGAGACGCTGAACCCTGGCGGCGCCTCGTCCGGCGGTGGCAGCAACACCGTGCCGAACATCGCGGATCTGCCGGAACAGGCCCGGACCGTCGTCGAGAACGCCTACGGCAACGCGACCGCAGACCTCTTCACGATGTCGGTGCCGTTCGCCGTGCTGGCCTTGATCGCGGTGTTGTTCATCAAGGAGAAGGCCCTGCTCACCACTTCGGGTGCCGAGCGTCGAGCGGCCGAGGAGGATGACAAGCTGGAGGCATGATCGTTGCCTTCAGTATCAGCCCGGCTGCCGGGGACGAGACCGGAAGCGTGAGCAAGGCGGTCGCCGAGGCGATCCGCATCGTCCGCGCCTCTGGCCTGCCGAACGAGACCAACGCCATGTTCACCAACATCGAGGGCGAGTGGGACGAGGTGATGGCGGTGGTGAAGCAAGCTGTCGAAGCCGTCACCGCCGTCTCACCCCGGGTCGGCCTGGTCCTCAAGGCCGACATCCGCCCCGGCTTCACCGGCCAGCTCACCGCCAAGGTAGACCGCATCGAACAAGCCCTCGCCGACTAGCCCGCACCAGGGAGTGCTGGCTAGGGGCTGGTCCCGGCGGTGGGGCGGCTTCTGGTCGTAGTACTAGTGGCTGTTGAGGGCCGTGATGGTTTCGGGGAGGCGGCCTTCGGGTTCGGCGTTGCGGAGGAACTTGACGCGGTCGATGACGACCTCGGTGACGTCGGGCTGGGTGAGGAGGATGTCGATGGTGTCGGTCAGGTACTCGTCGAGCGGCTGGGCGTGCTCGGCGGTGCGCTGGCCGGGCATCAGGTCGGTTTGGACGGACGGCGGGATCAGTTCGATGACCTGGATGCCGGTGTCGGCGAGCTGGAGTCGCAGGCTCTGGGTGTAGCTGTGGATGGCGGCCTTGGTTGCGTTGTAGGTCGGGGTGTGGATCAGCGGGACGAACGCGAGACCCGACGACACCGTCAGGATCGCCGCGTCCTGCTTCGTCACCAGCCACGGGGTGAAGACGGCGACCGTACGGATCGTGCCGAGCAGGTTGGTGGTGACGATGGCCTCGGTCGTCTCCAGATGCGCGGGGTCGAGCAGGTTCTCCGGTCGCATGATGCCGGACATGGTGACGATCGCGTTCAGGTCGGGGTAGCGGGTGGTGACCTCGTCGTACGCCGCCTGGATCGAGGCCGGGTCGTCGACGTCGATGACGACGGTGCCGATGCCGGGGCGCTCGGCCGCGATCCGGTCCAGCAACTCCTTGCGGCGGCCGCCGATGATCACCTGGTTGCCGAGCGCCTGCCAGCGCAGCGCCAGCCCCAGCCCGAGACCCGAAGTACCGCCGGTGACGAAGATCGTGTTCGCTGTCGTTTTCATGTCTCCAGGCTGGGATCGGATGCCGCCGGCAACCAGGCTCGGTTCAGCCACTGCTCGGCAGGCAGTGGATAACTCCGGCGAGTTCGCGACACTGGAACCATGGAGTACGCCGATCTGTCCGATTTCCTCCGCAAGCGCCGCGGAGCCCTGCAGCCCGAGGACGTCGGGATGCCGCGCGGCCGACGGCGCCGTACGCCGGGACTTCGGCGCGAGGAGGTCGCCACGCTCGCGTCGATGTCGACCGACTACTACAGCCGGCTCGAAGGCGGCCGGGGACCGCAGCCGTCGGTCGAGATGCTCGGGGCGATCGCCCGCGCGCTGCGCCTGACGCTCGAGGAACGCGACTACCTCTTCGTGCTGGCCGGACACGGTACGCCGCCGCGGACGACCCGTGCCTGCCACGTCGACCCTGGGATGTTGCGCATCATGGACCGGCTGCACGACACCCCGGCACTCCTGCTGAACCGCTGCGGTGAGACTGTCGCGCAGACCCCGGCGCACGTTGCGTTCGCGGGGGAGCAGACCAACTTCGACGGGATGGAACGCAGCGAGGTCTACCGCTGGTTCGTCCACCCGCACGCGCGAGCGCTGTACGCCGAACCCGAGTTGAGCACGCACAGCCGGCTGCTGGTGTCGATGCTGCGCGCGGTGGCCACGGTCGACGGGCCGAAGTCGTATGCCGCCTCGATCGCGCGGACCCTGCAGGAGCTGAGTCCGGAGTTCGCGGCGATCTGGGACACCCACGAGGTGGTCGCTCCGCACAGCCGGACCAAGCGCTTCCGGCATCCGGTGGTCGGTGAGCTCGAGCTGTACTGCGAGGTGATCGACAACCGGGACCAGCAGCAGACGTTGATCATTTTCACCGCAGAGCCGGGCAGCGTCAGTGCTGAGAGGCTCGAACTTCTGTCTGTGGTCGGGAGTCAGAGGCTGGCTACTGCCGAAAAGTGAAGGACTTTTCGGAAAAGGCTTGCCGAAGTCTTTACGCGGGTTGGGTCATGGGTTAATTTAAGCCCTGAATTAGACCCTGGGTAACACCGCGCTCACTGAGGGGATCCGCCCCATGCCCGCTCGGAAACTTCTGCCTGCCCTCGTTGGTCTGCTGACTGGCGCGCTCATGTTGGCGGCGCCATCACCGGCCCCTGCGTCCCCGACTCATCAGGACGGCGCCCCTGCGTCTCCGGCGCAGCAGGACGGCGTACCGGCGTACAAGGACTCCTGGCTGCCGGTGAAGGTGCGGGTCGACGACCTGCTGGGCCGGATGACGCTGGACGAGAAGCTTGGCCAGATGATCCAGGCGGAGCGGCTCGGTGTGACCGACCAGGCCGACCTTGCGACGTACGGGGTCGGGTCGTTGCTCTCCGGCGGCTCGTCTCAGCCGACGCCGAACACGCCGGAGACCTGGGCCGACATGTACGACGGGTTCCAGCGGTCGGCGTTGGCGTCGCGGCTCGGGATCCCGCTGATCTACGGCGTCGACGCGGTGCACGGGCACAACGGGGTCAAGGGCGCGACGATCTTCCCGCACAACATCGGCCTCGGGGCGACCCGAGACCCCTTGCTGGCTTACCGAATCGGGCGCGCGACGGCTGAGGAAGTCTCCGGCACCGGGATCGACTGGGACTTCGCGCCGTGTCTGTGTGTGGCTCGCAACGATCGCTGGGGGCGGACGTACGAGTCGTTCGGTGAGCTGCCGCAGCTCGCGAGTTCGATGAGCACGATCGTCAACGGTCTGCAGGGCTGGTCGCTCAAGGCGCCCGGCTCGGTGCTCGCTACCGCGAAGCATTACGTGGGCGACGGCGGCACGGTCGGCGGTAAGGACCAGGGCGAGACGAACATCAGTGAGGCCGAGCTGCGGGCCATCCACCTGCCGCCGTTCAAGGCCGCGGTGGATCGCGGCGTCGGCTCGGTGATGATCTCCTACAGCAGCTTCAACGCGGTCAAGATGCACGCGAACTCGTACCTGATCAACGACGTGCTGAAGCGGGAACTCGGCTTCGACGGCATCGTCATCTCCGATTACAACGGGATCGACAAGATCGACGGCAAGCCGGGCTTCACGCCGGCCGAGGTGACCGCGTCGATCAACGCGGGCGTGGACATGGTGATGGTCCCGTTCGCCTGGAAGCAGTTCATCGACACGCTGCGCGCCGAGGTGCAGAACGGGCACATCGCACCCAGCCGGATCGACGACGCCAACCGGCGGATCCTGACCAAGAAGTTCGAGCTCGGATTGTTCGAGCACCCATTCACCGATCGCAGCTTCACCAAGACGATCGGCAGCAAAGCGCACCGCGACCTGGCCCGCCAGGCGGTCCGCGAATCCCAGGTACTGCTGAAGAACAAAGACGTTCTGCCGCTGGCCAAGAGCCACAACCGGATCTTTGTGGCCGGCAAGAACGCGGACGACATCGGCAACCAGGCGGGCGGCTGGACCGTCGGCTGGCAGGGCGCGAGCGGCCCGGTGACGCCCGGAACCACCATCCTGCAGGGCATCCAGGCCGCCGCCAAGCCGTCCTCGACAGTTGCCTACAGCAAGGACGCGACCGGCATCGACAGCTCGTACGACGTGGCTGTCGCGGTCGTCGGGGAGACGCCGTACGCCGAGGGTAAGGGTGACCGGCCCGCTGGGATGGGCCTGGACCAGGTCGATCTGGACACCCTGGCCCGCTTGAAGGCGAGTGGCGTACCGACCGTCGTAGTACTGGTGTCCGGCCGGCCGCTGGACATCGCCGCGCAACTGCCGGACTGGGACGGCCTCGTCGCCTCCTGGTTGCCAGGCACCGAAGGACAGGGCGTCGCGGACGTGCTGTTCGGCGACTACAACCCGACCGGGAAGTTGCCTGTCACCTGGATGCAGAGCGCGGCACAAGAACCCATCAACGTCGGCGACGGGCAGACGCCGCTGTTTCCGTTCGGATACGGACTCCGCTATCGCCACTAGCACCACCATCACGGAAGGACCGCCCCCACATGCTTTCCGATCACAAGAGGTTCCTCGCCAAGCTGTTGAGTCTGCTCGTCGTCTGTCTGTGCCTGACCTCAGCCAGCGCGTACGCCCGGGAGGCCCAGACCGAGCAGGCCGCCGCCACCTTCAACGTGCTGGCGTTCTACAGCGGGACGTACGACGCCGCGCACATCGACTTCGAGAAGGAGGCAAACCAGCGCTTCCCGCAGTTCGGTGCGCAGAACGGCTTCAACTACACCGCTACCAACGACTGGAACCGGCTGAACAATCTCAGCTCGTCGCAGTACCAGGTGGTGATGTTCCTGGACGACTCGCCGCACAGCGACGCGCAGCGGACCGGCTTCCAGAACTACATGAACAACGGTGGTGCGTTCTTCGGCTTCCACGTCTCGGCGTACAACGACGCGAGTGGCGGTTGGCCGTGGTTCAACAACACCCTGCTCGGCACCGGCCGGTTCCAGTCGAACACCTGGGGTCCGTCCGCGGTCACGCTGCGGACCGAGAACCGTTCGCACCCGTCGCTGGTGAACACCGGTGCGACGTTCCGCTCATCGGTGAGTGAGTGGTACAGCTGGCAGAACGACCTGCGGCAGAACCCGAACATCCAGGTGCTGGCCTCGATCGACCCGTCGAGCTTCCCGGTCGGCAACCAGCAGGGCAACATCTGGACCTCCGGCTACTACCCGATCATCTGGACCAACAAGAACTACAAGGTGATCTACGCCAACTTCGGCCACAACGCGATGAACTACGACACCAACACCCGGCTCTCGTCGACCTTCGACAGCCCGGCGCAGAACCAGTTCATGATGGATGCGCTGAAGTGGCTCGGTGGCGGCGGTACGACGACCCCGCCGGTCGACCAGCCGGAGGCAGGAACCTGGTACTCCGTGGCCAACAAGGCGAACAGCAAGTGTGTCGACGCACGCGCAGCCGGTACGGCGAACGGCACGGTGATCCAGCAGTACTCGTGCAACGCGTCGCAGGCGCAGCAGTTCCAGTTCCAGCCGACCTCGGACGGATTCGTCCGGATCAACAACCGCAACGACGCCACCAAGGTGATCGACGTGACCGGGGTGTCCTCGGCCGACAACGCCGGCCTGCAGTTGTGGACCTACAGCAACGGCAGCAACCAGCAGTGGCAGGCGGTCTCCGAGGGCAGCGGCTACTTCCACTTCACGAGCCGCCTGAGCAACAAGTGCCTCGCAGTACCGGGCGGTTCTACTGCCGACTCCACCCAGCTCGTCCAACTCACCTGCAACGGGAGCACAGCCCAGTCCTTCAAGCTGACCGCAGCCTAAGGGATTGCTACGGCCGGTGGACCTTGGTTCACCGGCCGTAGTCATGCACGGGTTCGCTGTTTAATGTCTCGGGGTTGGGTTAGTTTGCCGGGCATGAGAACCCTGCGCGTTGCCGCTCTGGCGGCTGGAGTCCTGTTGGCGGTGAGCCAGATGGTGCCTGCTCAGGCGGTCGGGCGGCACGGTCCGTCGTACGAGTGGAAGTTGACGCCGCCGGGGAGCGCGTCGCAGTTCCGCGGGCTGGCCGCGGTCGACCGGGACACCGCGTGGATCGCGGGGACGGCGGGGCAGGTGCTGTTGACCACCGACGGTGGCGAGAAGTGGACGAACGTCAGCCCGCCGGGTGCCGAGGCGCTGCAGTTCCGCGACATCGAGGCGTTCGACGCCCGGCGCGCGGTGGCGATGACGATCGGCAACGGCGAGGACTCCCGGATCTACCGGACCGTGAACGGCGGCAAGACCTGGACGGAGACCTTCCGGAACACGGAGCCGACCGCGTTCTACGACTGCTTGGACTTCAACGGTTCGCACGGTTTGGCGTTGAGCGACCCGGTCGATGGCAAGTTCCGGATCGCCTCGTCGGTCGACGGCGGTAAGTCATGGAAGGTGCTGCCGAACGCCGGGATGCCGGCGGCGCTGGAGGGTGAGTTCGCGTTCGCGGCCAGCGGGACCTGTCTGGTGGCCGGACCGGGACGCACCGCCTGGTTCGCGACCGGCGGCGGCGATCGGCCGCGGGTGTTCCGCACGAACGACGGTGGCGTGCACTGGAAGGCCACCGATTCGCCGATGGCGAGTGGCGCGGCGGCCGGGATCTTCAGCCTGGCCTTCCGCGGACCGCTCTTCGGGGTCGCTGTCGGCGGTGACTTCCTGAAGCCGACCGAAGCGGTCGACGCCGCGTCGGTCACGTACGACGGCGGCCGGTCCTGGAAGCTCGTTCCCGCGGACAAGGCGCCGAAGGGCTATCGCAGCGGGTCGGCCTTCGTGCCCTGGTCCCCGGCCACGGTGGTCGCGGTCGGACCGTCGGGCAGCGACGTCAGCCTCGACGGCGGCCGGAGCTGGACGCAGTTCTACGACGGCAGCTTCGACAGCGTCGAGTGCGCCGGTCACGGGATCCGCGCCGGATGCTGGGCATCGGGTGCGAAGGGAGCCGTCGGCAAGCTGGTGCCGAAGCACTGAGTTCGCTTGGGCGACACCCGTACTTGGTGCGGGTGTCGCACCGGCGCGACCAGGATGAGGGATGCGGAAACTCATCACGGTCGCCCTGTCCTGTCTGTTCCTGCTGCCACCCTCCGTCGCAGCTGCTGTACCTTCGCGTCAAGTGAAGGTGCTGACGTACAACATCCATCACGGCGCCGGGATCGACGGTGTCGTCGACCTCGAGCGGATCGCTCAGGTGATCGAGCAGTCCGGCGCTGACGTGATCGGCCTGCAAGAGGTCGACAACCACTGGAGCGCTCGCAGCAACTGGGTGGACCAGGCTGCCTGGCTGGCACAGCGGCTCGAGCTGCACTTCGCCTTCGCGGCGAATCTCGACCTGCCACCGGTCAACACGGGGGAGCCGCGCCGTCAGTACGGTACGGCGGTGCTCTCGCGGTACCCGATCAGGAACTTCACGAACACCCTGTTGCCGCTCTACCCGACCGGCGAGCAGCGCGGTCTGGCGGTCGCCGAGCTCAAGGTCCGCGGGCAAGAACTACGGTTCGCCAACACCCACCTGACCTCGAACAACAATGCCGAGCGACTCGAGCAGGCGCACAAGGTGGTCGAGTTGCTGAGTGGCTCGCAGGAGCCGACGATCCTGGCCGGTGACCTCAACGCCAGCCCGGAGAAGCCCGAGATCAAGGTGCTCGCCGAGGTCTGGCGCGACACCTGGACCGAGGTCGGCGCCGGCCCCGGCTACACCCATGAGGCCGACCACCCGACGGCCCGGATCGACTACCTCTTGCACACGGCATCGTTGCGGCCGACCTCGGCCGACGTCCCCGTCACGTTCGCTTCCGACCATCTGCCGGTGGCGGCGAGCTACACCTTCTGCCGCTGACATCTCGCCGGACTAGTTGCCGAAAGCCCGGAAATTGGGCACTTTTCTGACTGCGCCTGAATTACAAGCTTGTAGTTTGTCAAGCCGACACGCAGGTGAAACAAAGTTATTGGTGTGAAAGGTGTTCCCAATGGGGCTGTAGGCAACTAGTGTCACGTATGTGGTCCAGAAGGACCAAAACGGCGGAAGGAAATCCCGATGCGATCGCTTCTCTCGGGGGTGCTCGCGGTCTCGCTGGCCGCCACGACGGGGCTGGTCCCGGTTCCCGCGCAGGCTGACCCCAAGCCGCCGGTCATTCCTTCCCAGTCGACGGTCGACGCGGCCAAGCGGGCCGCCGCCGCCAAGGCCGCTCAGGTCGCCGCCATCGAGCAGCAGCTGGCCGCCGCGAACAATCGGCTGGAGCAGCTCGGGATCGCCTCCGGCAAGGCCGACGAGAACTACAACGGCGCGATGTACCGGTTGCAGCAGGCGAAGACCGACGCGGCCGCGGCGGCTGCCCGGGCGGCCAAGGCCGAGCAGACCCTGGCCGGGCAACGTCAGCAGATCGGCCGGTACGCCGCCGCGTCGTACCAAGGTGGTGGCGACGTAGCGAAGTACGGGCCGCTGTTCACCGCCGACGGGCCGCAGCAGCTGCTGGACTCGGCCGGTGCGGCGCACTCTATCTCCACCGCGATGCAGGGTTCGTTCCTGCGCTTCACCGCGACGCAGGTGGTCACCAACGCGTTCAAGCTGCAGGCCGACCAGGCAGTGGTCAAGGTGAAGGCGGCGTCCGACGCGGCCGCCAAGGCCAAGGCTGAGGCAGAGGCTGCCGAGGATTCTCAGGCTGCTGCCGTGGCCGCCATCGGCGCCGAGCGCAAGACCCAGATCAGCCAGCTGGCGACGTTGCGCAACACGTCGTACCAGGTGGCTGAGCAGCGGCAGCGGGGGCTCGAGGAGCTCGCCCGGCAGCGGGCCGCGGCGCTGGCGGCGAAGAAGGCCGAGGAGCTGCGCAAGCGGATCGCTGCCCGGGAGGCCGCCGAGCGGGCCCGGGAAGCGGCCGAGGAGAAGGCGCGGCAGAAGGCGCACAAGGGCGACAAGCCTTCGCATCACAAGCCTGGCCACGGCGGCGGTGGCAACGGCGGTGGCAACGGTGGTGGCAACGGTGGTGGTAGCTCGGCGGGCCGGGGTGCCGCGGCGGCGATCGCGTTCGCGCTGTCCCAGTTGGGCGACATGTACCTGTGGGGCGCGACCGGGCCGAACCGGTGGGACTGCTCCGGGCTGACGATGGGTGCCTGGGAGAAGGCCGGGGTGCAGCTGCCGCACTACAGCGTCGCGCAGTACGAGCAGATCAAGCACATCTCGGCCGATGAGCTCCGGCCCGGCGACCTGATCTTCTGGGCCGAGGACCACAACGACCCGAGCACGATCTTCCATGTCGCGATGTACCTCGGCGGCGGCCGGATGGTGCATGCGCCGCGGACCGGGAAGCCGGTCAAGCTCGAGAGCGTCTACTACTGGGAGACCCCCGATTTCTTCGGCCGCCCCTGACAGCGCCTGGCCTACTTGCGTGAGCCCAGGTCCCCTCTCCATGACAGTCGAGCCGGTGTCCGCCCGTCGGCGTGCAGAACGGTTGCGAGTGATGAATCGATTGCGTAGCAGGGCGATGATCGTGTCGGCGATGTCCTTGGTCCGGCCGGCTGTCCGGCGCGGCAAGCCGGACAATCCGTTGCGATCGGCAACCATCGAGCCGGTCGGTCAGCCGATCGAGCCGTTGGAGCGCCGCGCCACGTCGTACTCCTTGATCGGCTGGTAGTCAGGTCAGGTGGTCGCGATCAGCCGGCCGAGATTCGCCCGGTCGTCCAGGATCGTGTGGATCTTGGCGGTCTCGGCCAGCGGATAGGTGCCGTGGACAACTGGTTTCAGCTCGCCTGATCGCCAGTAGCGCGTCACCTCGGCGAGATCGTCGTGGGCCTCCTGTGGACGGGCGGTTCGCCAGGCGAGCATCGACAGGCCGGTGACCGACTTGAGTTGGAACAGGCTGGTGGCGGAGGCTGTCGGGAGCTCGCCGCCGATCGCGCCGTAGGTGACCATCCGGCCGAGCGGCGCGAGCAGTTCGAGGCCTTGGGTGAAGACCTTGCCGCCGACGGAGTCGAGGACGACATCGACGCCGCCGGGGATCTGGTCCGGCCAGTTCGGGTCGCTGAGGTCCACGGCATGGTCGGCGCCCTGGGCTCGGATGAAGTCGAGCTTGGCGGGCGACGACGCCGTACCGATCACTGTCGTCACGCCGAGCGCCCGGGCGAGTTGCACGGCGAGATGGCCGACCGTTCCGGCGGCTGAATGGATCAGTACGACGTCCGCCGGGCCGGCCTTGGCGGTCTTGAGCAGCCGGAGAGCGAGCGGGGCGGTCATCGAGAGGGTGCTGACCTCGCCGGCGTCGGCGTCGTCCGGAACAGGGGCGATCCAGTCGGCGTCGACGACGACCTGGTCGGCGAAGGCGTCCTCGGAGAGAGCGGCTACCCGCCGGCCCACTTCGGCGTTCGTGTTCGGGCCGACGGCGGTGATCCGGCCGACGACATCGCCGGTCAGCTTCCCGGGGAGCGGTCGGGTCCAGGGGCCGTCGCCGCGGCGGAAGACGGTGTCGATCGCGTTCGCGCCGATCGCCTCCACTTCGATCAGGACCTGGCCGTCGGCCGGCACCGGAACGTCGACGTCCTCGATCTGCAGGACCTCGGGACCGCCGTGGCGGTGGTAACGCACTGCTCGCATGTTCGCCTCACCAAATCGTAGGAGACTCTAATGATGGGAATCTCCTACGATTTAGTCAAGAGGGTTGTGGTCCTAGAGTGTTCGCTGTGAACACGTCCCGGCGTCGCCATGGTGATCGGGTGATCTGGCAACTGGGTCACGCGAGTCATCAGTCGCGCCGGCTGATCCGGCAGCACCTGGTCGGTGGCGGGTTCAAGACGCAGCACTATCACGTCCTGGCCAGCCTCGCCGACGACGGCGACGCGACCCAGACCGCGCTGGCGGACCGGATCATCTTCGACCGCAGCGACCTGGTCACCTTGCTGGACGAGCTCGGCGAGCTGGAGTACGTCATACGGCGTACTGATCCTGCTGATCGGCGTCGCAACATCGTCGCCATCACCGCCAAGGGTTCGGAGGCCTTGGCGGCGATGGACGAGTTGATCTTTGCGGCCGAGGCCGAACTCCTCGAAGGGCTGTCTCCGGCCGATCGCAAGACCCTCCTCAGCTTGCTCAGCCGGTTGACCCGGGATCAGTGAGTCAGGCGGTAGGCCTGCAGGACGGTGATGACGGCTTTGTTGCCTCGGGCATCTTTTGCTTCGGCGCGCAGGGAGACGAAGCTGGCGGTCTTCGGATGGGTGACGGTGGCGGACCAGGCTGAGCCGTTCTTGCGAAGGACGGCCATGTGCCAGGTGGCGCCGTTGTCGTAGGACGCTTCGACCGACCTGAGTGTGTCCGAGCTGGTCACTGGGAAGGTAAAGGCGCGGCCCGCCGGAGCGGAGTTCTGGAGGTCGAGTTTCGGGTCGAAGCCGACGGTCGGTAGCGGCAGCTTGGATTGACCGGCGGCCGAGCGGAAGGTCCAGTCGGCGACGACTTTGTTGGACAGCGGGAGTTCCGGAAGCGTCCGGGTGACTTCGGTGACAAGCCGGTACGTCGTGGGTTCGGTCGGCACCTGGAAGGTTCCGAGGCCTGGCGTATCGGTGCGGCCGAGGAGCCGGCCGTCGGCGTACAGGCGGGTTTCGCCCTGGTCGCCGAAGCTGCTGTTGCTCTCGCCGACAAAGCCGCTGTTGCCGGCCGAGTCGCTGCGTAGTGGGATGTTGATTCGCAGGGTGTCGGCTGTTCTGGTGGCCGGTGGTTGGCCATCAGGTGATTGCGTCGGGAGGGACGGGGCGAGGACGGCTTTGGCCCAGTGTTCGGTCGAGTGGCCTTTGGTGAAGGTGATGTCCTGTGGCCGGAAGACCTGTTGGCCGCTGCGCCAGCTGCGTGACCAGGTGATGGGTGCGGGAGAGAAGTATTGGGTCTGGGTCGTGCCGGCGAGTGACGATGGCGAGAAGTCGTGCATCTCCAGGTCTCCGAGCACGGGATAGGTGTTCGCGGAGGCCCAACGATCGTTGCCGAGGGCATGGAAGCTGGTGTGGACGGCGGCGAGGTCGCGGTTGGCTGGGTGGTAGCTCCGGCCGTGCGGGATGCCGCCGCGGTGCGGAAAGGCGAGCTCGTACTGGTACGGGCTGGCGTCGATGCCTTCGATGGTGACCCGGGCGCCGGTGCGGGCGAGGCGGCTGCCTTCCGGTCCGATGCTGAGCAGGACGGGGAGCGCGGTGCCGTCCTTGGTGGAGAACTTGAGGATCTCGGTCAGGTAGAGGACGGCTGCTTTCGCGCCGGCCTTGGCGAGCGCCTGCACGCGTACGCCGTACTGGTCGGCTTCGGCCGGGCTGAGGGTGAAGACTGCGAGTTTGCCGCGGAGATCCTTGCCGCGGAGATCTGTTGGCAGGGCGTGGCCGACGTCGATCATGGTGAGGTCGTGGCGTCCGGCGAGTCTCGGTTGCTCGAGGGTCCACTCGACCGGGACCTTGAAGCGGTCCGGGGCTGTCACGGTCAGGCTGCCTTGCGGCTTCTCCACCTGGGCCTGCAGGTACCAGTCGAGTTGCGGAGAGTCGGTCGGTACGGCGTACAGCTGGGAGTTGCCGCCGGCTGTGAGGCTGTAGTGGGCCCCGTTGTTGTTGTTGAGGCGCACGCCGAGGCGCTGGTCGATGATCTGCGCGTCGGGGCGGTCGACCTGGAGGGTGACCGGTTGGCCGGGGCGGGCGTCGAGGGTGAGGTGGCGGGCGGTGTCGACGCGGAACTCCGGGCTGGCGACGGTGGTGAGGGCGGGCATCCACTGGCCGGGGATCGGGGAGTAGATCGTGGCTGCCGCGGCGTAGCGACCGGGTGGTAGATCGAGCACCTCGCCTGGCTCGGCGAAGTGGAAGCCGGTCGGGTGGTCGAGATCGGTGATGACGGCCTCGCTCGGCCTGATGCCGGGCTTGCCGTCGCGGCCGATCAGGTCGACGGTAACGGCCTTGGTGGTGGTGCTGCGCGTCTGGCGTGCTCGGGGGAGCTGTGGTGGTGTCGTGCCGTCGAGCTGGATCGTCGCGTCGAAGCTGGTGGCCTCCGGGGGGACTGCCTCGGCTTGGGGGCTGGCGAGGGTTAGAGCTAGGGGTAGAGCGGCGAGGGCCGCGGTCCGTCTTCGGGACATCAGGATCTCCTTCAGGTTGGTGTAGTACTACGCGAAACTGAATAGTGAGCGAAAAGAATCCCGGCACGGGGTGCGTGCCGGGAGGCGGGTTAGAGGTGGGTGTGGTGGACGCCGCTGAAGTTGTAGCCGTCGACGTCCCAGGCGCTGGTGCCGCCGATCAGCAGGATGGCTACGGCGAGGAGTGCGAGGCTGTTCAGCGGGACGAGCAGCCAGAGCCTGTTGGTCAGGCGGTTGAGGTGGAGTTTGTTGCGTCGCCAGAGCGGTGTGTCGGTGACTACGGATGGGGCGTGGCCGCGTAGTGCTCGCAGGCTGAGCGCTGCTGGTGCCAGGCCGATCGCGAGCAGGGTGAAGACGGCTCTGGAAGATTCGGAGTCCAGGGCGAACCACGGGATCAGAAGGAGTGGTGTAAGAACAGTAGAGAGCGCTAGCCAGACCAGAGCTGCGGTCCCGCGACTTGTAGGACCGTAGTCATTCGACCGAGGCGGGTAGCCGGCCGCACTGCGCAGCTGATCGGCGTACTCCCGCGGTGAACCTAGACGCGTCTCAAGGCTGGCCTCCGTCGCCAGCTCATCACTGACTTCAGCGAGATGGGCGGCAGTCTCCTGGATCACCTCGTCCAATTCGATGACCGGTAGATCGGCCAACTCCGCCCGCACTCGTCTGAGGTACGACTCGGCCGCCATCGTCGCTTGGTACGTCACTACAGCCTCCTGGTCCGGTGTTCCACTCAGGAGACTATTACACATTGCGCAGTAGTGTGGAAAGCGGTTATGCCGGATTGCTGGCCGCGCAGTGGGTGCCGGGGGCAGGGAGGGTCAGAGTCAGCCAGTAGTTGTCGGCGGCCGCGCGGGTGCAGGGGGTGCGCGAGTAGACCACATGGCCGGCGCCGTCGTACGTGACGAGCTGTGCAGCCTTGCCGAGTTGGCGAGCGGCGTTGGTCGCCCAGGTGTAACCGGTGGCCGGGTCGTGGATGCCGTTCATCATCAGGATCGTGGGGGCGCCCTGCACCCGGAGCCGGTGCTGCGGGTTGTTCACCTTGCCGGGGAAGCCGATGCACTCGGTCATGGAGGAGAGCGCTTCTACTGATGCACGCATGCGGGGCGCGACCTTCAAGCTGGCCTTGTACATCGCGTCCAGCTCGCTGAAGGTGTGGACCGGTAGGGACCAGTCCTCGCAGAACTGCGGCCGGACGTCCGCCACCAGGTCAGCAGCAGCCCGTACTACGGGTTGCCGGGTGGCGGCCAGTTCGCTCTGGGCCTTGGCGAAGGTGGCCTTGGCGGCGGCCCCGCTCGACAGCGAGGTGAGGAGCTGGCCGAGCTGCACCCAGCGGGGACGGACGAAGTAGAACTGGGTGACGTCCAGTAGGTCCCAGGGATCCACGGTCGTGCCGTCGGACGGGTCGATCAACGTGCCGGCGTCCGCCTTGGCCAGCAGATCGGCGTACACCTTCGAGACGTCCTGGCCGTGCAGAGTGCAATTGGTGCTCTGGTCGCACCAGTCGGCGAACTGCTGGAACGAGTCCTCGGCGAATCCGCCCTCGCTCAGCAGGAAGGGCCACTTGCCGAGGCTGTGGTCCATGTTGCCGTCGTTGACCATGCTGCGGATCCGGTGCGGGAACAGTTCGGCGTACATCTGACCGGTCAGCGAGCCGTACGAAGCGCCGTACCAGTTGAGCTTCTCGGCGCCGAGCGCCGCCCGGACGGCATCCAGGTCGCGGGCCACCGAGACCGAGTCGACGTGGTCGTAGAGCGGGCCGGTCTGCGCGCGGCAGTCGGCGGCGAGCTGCTTGTTGAACCGGACCAGCGCGTCGAACTCCGTCTGGGTGCGGGGCAGGACCGTGTCGCCCGGCTGGTTCATGGCCTCCGCCGTGCAGACGACCGGATGGCTGCGGGCGACGCCGCGCGGATCGATCCCGACGATGTCGAAGGTGCGCAGGATCTCCGGGCTGAACAGGCCGCCCGCGTTGAAGGCCATGCTCACGCCGGACCCGCCCGGTCCGCCGGGGTTGATGAAGAGCGGACCCTTCGAGGCGGCCGGATCATCAGCCGGCCGCTTCGCCAGTGCGAGCTCGAAGGTCGGCCCGTTCGGTTTGCTCCAGTCGACCGGCAGCGTGACCTTGCCGCACGACATCGCCGGCACCTCGGCGCACGGCGTCCACGTGATCACCGGAGCCTTCGTGGCGGACGCGGTCTGCGCCAGTCCTGTCGCCAGCAGCACGCCTGCCGCCAGCACTCCCACCAGCCGCTGGAATCTCATCGGTCAACCCTCCGTCGACAGCACCGGACAGAGGGCAACCTAGTAAGCGCAGGAGGTGACCGACACCCCCGTTGCAGCAACCTGCAGAAGGTTTAGTGGGGTTCGTTCTTCAGGCGGTCGAAGGAGGCGACGATCTCGGCTTCGGCGTCGGCGCGGCCCACCCAGGTGGCGCCCTCGACGGACTTGCCGGGCTCGAGGTCCTTGTAGACCTCGAAGAAGTGCTGGATCTCGAGCCGGTCGAACTCCGGCACGTGGTGGATGTCGCGCAGGTGCTCCTGGCGCGGGTCACCGGCCGGGACGCAGAGGACCTTGTCGTCCGGGCCCTTCTCGTCGGTCATCCGGAACATGCCGATCGCCCGGGCCTTGATCAGGCAGCCGGGGAAGGTCGGCTCGCTCAGCAGGACCAGAGCGTCCAGTGGGTCGCCGTCCTGGCCCAGGGTCTCCTCGATGAACCCGTAGTCGGACGGGTACTGAGTGGCCGTGAACAAGGTGCGGTCAAGCCGTAGCCGGTTGGTCTTGTGATCCAGCTCGTACTTGTTGCGGGTGCCCTTGGGGATCTCGATGAAGACGTCGAACTCCATACGGCAGATACTGTCACGGTTCGGACCGACGAAATGACAGGAGCAGCCTGGTGGCCCGTCCTCCCCGTGCGGTCTTCGTCACGCTTGCCGTGATGTTGGTGCTGCCGATCGCGCTCACCGGCTCCACCGGAGCGCAGGCTGTGCCCGGCCGGTCGCAGAGTGACACCACTGCGCCACTGGTACTGCCGCCGGCCAAGACCGAGGGTGTCGCGCCCACCGCGGCCGGGATCAAGGCCGCACTGAGCGCCGCGTTCAGCGACCCCTCGCTCGGTCCGCACCACGGCGTCTACGTGTACGACGCGTCGCGGGCCAAGCCACTGCTCTCGCTGAACGCGACCACGCCGTACGTGCCGGCCTCCACGATGAAGCTGCTGACCACGGTGTCCGCGCTGGAGACGCTCGGGGCCGACCACACCTTCACCACGAAGGCGGTCAGTGGCGCCAAGGGCTCGGTGACCCTGGTCGGCGGTGGTGATCCACTGCTGGCTCTCAGGCCGGGGCCGTCGACCGACTTCCCCCAGCGAGCCACGCTCCAGGAGCTGGCAGCCGGTACGGCGAAGGCGCTCAAGGCGCAGGGAGTCACCGGGGTGACGCTCGGATACGACGCCAGTCTTTTCACCGGCCCGGCCGCGAACGCCAACTGGGAGCCGAACTACCTCACCGAGGGGATCGCGGCCCGGACGTCGGCGCTCTGGATCAACGAGGGCCGGCTCTCGAACGGAATGGCGAAGCGGGCACCCTCACCGGCCCTCGCGGCAGCCACTGCGTTCTCGGGACTGCTCAAGAAGGCCGGGATCAAGGTCACGAGCGCTCCGAAGCCGGTGGTGGCGCCGTCGTCGGCTACCGAGCTCGCGCAGGTCAAGTCGCCGACGCTCGGTGACATCGTCGAGTACATCAACCTGCACAGCGACAACGACGGCGCCGAGGTGCTGCTGCGGCAGGTAGGGATCGCCACCGGGAACGGCGGCTCGTACACCGGTGGCGTGAAAGGTCTGCGGGCGACACTGACCAAGCTCGGGATCGACATGAGCAAGGCGACGATCTACGACGGCAGCGGACTCTCCCGGTCGAACCACGTCCCGCTGGAAGTGCTGGCAGGCGCAGTACGAATGGCAGTGGCCACGCCTGGGCTACGGCATCTGCTGAGTGGTCTGCCGATCGCTGGGTTCAGCGGGAGTCTTGAAGACAGGTTTGCCGGCGCTGGTGCCGGGCCGGGCACGGGGCTGGTGCGAGCGAAGACAGGAACGCTGACCGGGGTCCACTCACTCGCCGGGTATGTCAGGGACCGCACCGGGACGCTCCTGGTGTTCGCCGTCGCCACAGACAGCGCGCCACCCGCCAAGGCTCTGGCAGCCCGTGCCGCGCTCGACCGCATCACCGCCGCCCTCGCCAACTGCGGTTGTTCAGGCCCGTAGACCGGCGCCCCGAGGGGCGCCATCGCCTCCGCTCTCTCTTCATGCGGTTGTTCAGGGTCCTATGAACTGCGCTCCCGAGGGGCGCATGTTGGAACATGCCACTAGGGTCGAAACATGAGTACGGCGGAAGGCGATACCTCGACTGACATGGTCGATTGGCAGTTGGCGACCGTGGTGGCCCGCAAGCTGCTCCGGCCTGGTCCGGCGGTCAGCCGGGCGGAGGCGGACCAGGTGGTGGCCGAGCTGCGGCAGTTCGCCGCGGACTCCGAGCAACACGTCCGGGACTTCACCGGTCTGCAGGCGACTTCGGCCACGGCGCCGGTGGTGATCGTGGACCGGCCCGGCTGGGTGCAGGCCAATGCCGACGGTTTCCGGACCGTGCTGCGACCGTTGACCGAGAAGCTGCGGGAGAAGCAGGAGCGCTCCGGCGGCGGTCTGTCGTCGGCCGTGGGTCCCCGGGTGACAGCGATTGAGGCAGGCGCGCTGCTGGCGTTCCTGTCGTCTCGAGTCCTCGGGCAGTTCGACCCGTTCTACCCGTCCGAACCGGACCCGGCACGGCCCGACCTGACCGGCCGGCTGCTCCTGGTGGCGCCGAACGTGATGCATGTGGAGTCCGAGCTGGGCGTCGTACCGCGGGACTTCCGGCTCTGGGTGTGCCTGCACGAGGAGACCCACCGGGTGCAGTTCACCGCCGTACCGTGGTTGCGCGACCACCTGCGCTCCGAGATCGCGTTGTTCCTGGACCAGGCGGAGCTGGACGCTTCGGCGTACGCGGCGATGTTCCGCGAGGCGGTGCAGCGGCTCGGGCGCTCGTTGAAGGGTGAGAGCGAGCTGAGCCTGGTCGACCTGATGCAGTCGCCGGAGCAGCGAGCAGTACTGGATCGACTGACTGCCGTCATGTCCTTGCTGGAAGGTCACGCCGACTTCGTGATGGACGGGGTCGGGCCGTCGGTGATCCCGACCGTGGACACCATCCGGTC
Organism: Kribbella sp. NPDC006257; assembly: GCF_040613535.1. NCBI lineage: Bacteria > Bacillati > Actinomycetota > Actinomycetes > Propionibacteriales > Kribbellaceae > Kribbella > Kribbella sp. NPDC006257. The sequence continues at coordinate 33,353 of NZ_JBEXSJ010000016.1, read as the reverse complement.
CAAGTTCACCTCCCGCCGGGCGAGCGGAAACCCGCTGGACCAGTTGCTGAAGCGGTTGCTCGGTCTGGACGCCAAGCTGCGCCAGTACCAGGACGGGACGGCCTTCGTACGCCGGGTGGTCGACCAGGTCGGCATGGAGGGCTTCAACCGCGTCTGGACCGGCCCGAACACGCTGCCGACCAAGAACGAGATCGCCAACCCGGATGCCTGGGTCAGCAGACTCCACGGCTGACCACCGGGGCAAGTTGCACCCGGCTGTCGCCAAGATCAGAGAGGCAGTCCGTACTGCGCTGGCCGACTTGCCGCAGGAGACCACAGTGCTGGTCGCCTGCTCCGGTGGCGCCGACTCACTTGCACTGGCCGCAGCAACCGCCTTCGAAGCGCCGAAGCTTGGGCTGCGAGCAGGAGCGGTCATCGTCGACCACGGGTTGCAGGAGAAGTCCGGTGATGTCGCAGCGGCCGCAGCCGAGCAGTGCAGATCTCTGGGCCTGGAGCCCGTGCACGTTCGGGCAGTAGAGGTTGGCGACGAGGGCGGACCTGAAGGAGCTGCCAGGACCGCCCGGTACGACGCACTACGCGACGTAGCCGACGAGGAGGGCGCGGACGTCGTACTGGTCGCTCATACTCGCAACGACCAGGCAGAGACGGTTCTGCTCGGCCTGGCCAGGGGATCTGGTGCACGGTCGCTGGCAGGGATGTCGCCGGTCGCTGGGATCCTGCGCAGGCCGTTCCTCGAGCTGTCGCGATCGACCACTACGGCCGCTTGCCTGGCATCAGGGCTCCGGGCCTGGCACGACCCGCACAACGACGACCCGAAGTACAAGAGAGTGCGAGTGCGGCACGAGGTGCTCCCCGTGCTCGAGGAGTCCCTAGGACCAGGAGTCACCGAGGCACTGGCCCGTACCGCGGGTCTGTTGCGCGCCGACGCGGATGCGCTCGACGCGCTGGCCGCTGACCTTGCGGAGTCCGCGGTACGGCGTACGGACGCCTGCGTGGAGTGTGATGTTGGACTCCTCGAGGGAGAGCCGGCAGCACTCCGGACCAGGGCGCTCCGGCAGGCGGCGCTGGAAGCCGGTTGCCGGGCCAACGACCTCACCGCGGGACACGTGGCGGCCGTCGACGCGCTGGTCACCGACTGGCGCGGACAGCGCTGGATCGACCTGCCGCAAGGGGTCCGGGCGGTGCGGCGGGCCGGATTCATCGTCTTGGCGCCAGGTGTGACACCCTGATCGCGTGGATGCGTCGGACATCGAGAAAGACCTGGACCGGATTCATTTCACCGAGGAAGAGATCCAGGCGAAGCTGAGGGAACTCGCCGCCCGGATCGAGGTGGACTACGAGGGCAAGGACCTGCTGATCATCGGCGTCCTGCGCGGTGCGGTGATGGTGATGGCCGACCTGGCCCGCTCGTTCAGCCGGCACGTGGAGATGGACTGGATGGCCATCTCCTCTTACGGTTCCGGAACGAAGTCGTCCGGTGTGGTCCGGATCCAGAAGGACCTGGACACCGACATCACCAACCGGCACGTGCTGATCGTCGAGGACATCATCGACACCGGCCTGACGCTGACCTGGCTGGTCAGCAACCTGCAGTCCCGCAAGCCCGCCTCACTGGAGATCTGCACGGCGTTCCGCAAGCCGGACGCCGCCAAGATGTCGGTACCGGTCAAGTACGTCGGCCTGGAGCTGCCGGACGAGTTCGTGGTCGGCTACGGCCTGGATTATGCAGAGAAGTACCGCAACCTCCGCTGTGTGGCTACCTTGGCACCGCACGTCTACTCCTGAGCAGGCTCACGGGCTTGTGACAGGCTGTAGACAGTGGAGTACCAGTTTTTGGTGACCCTCGTGGTGGGCACGCTTGCCCGACACGAGACACTTGGACTGGTATTACCGTCACAAGCCCGTTATCCCGGGCCTGCTGAGCTAGGAGGGACGGGGCACCTGCCCTGATCATGGACGTCAAGCGCATCTTCCGCGGACCCCTGTTCTGGATCGTCGTCGCCTTCTTGGGCGTGCTGGTGATCGGGCAGCTCCTGACCGGCTCGACCGGGTACAAGACCGAGCCCACCGGCCAGGTGGTGCAGCTGATCAAGCAGGCCACCGACGCCCCGGCCGGCGAGAAGTCGATCAAGTCGGCGACCCTGATCGACCCCGACCAGGAGATCCGGATCGAGAAGACCGACGGCACCAAGGTGCGCGCGCACTGGGTCGACGGTCAGGCCAACACACTCGGGACCGACCTGCAGAATCTGTTCCAGAACGGCAAGATCGAGAAGTACGACGTGGAGAACCCGAAGCCGAGCTTCATCGGCCAGGTGTTCTCGACGCTGATCCCGTTCCTGTTGATCGCCGTCGTCTTCATCTTCTTGATGAACTCGATGCAGGGCGGCGGCTCGCGGGTGATGAGCTTCGCCAAGTCGAAGGCCAAACTGATCACCAAGGACACCCCGAAGACGACCTTCGCGGACGTGGCCGGGTGTGACGAGGCGATCGAGGAACTCGGCGAGATCAAGGAGTTCCTGCAGGAACCGGGGAAGTTCCAGGCCGTCGGCGCCAAGATCCCCAAGGGCGTGCTGCTCTACGGCCAGCCCGGTACCGGTAAGACGCTGCTCGCCCGCGCCGTCGCCGGTGAGGCCGGGGTGCCGTTCTACTCGATCTCCGGTTCGGACTTCGTCGAGATGTTCGTCGGTGTCGGTGCCTCCCGGGTCCGCGACCTGTTCGAGACCGCCAAGACCAACGCGCCGGCGATCGTCTTCATCGACGAGATCGACGCCGTCGGCCGGCACCGTGGCGCCGGCCTCGGCGGTGGCCACGACGAGCGCGAGCAGACGCTGAACCAGCTGCTGGTCGAGATGGACGGCTTCGACGTCCGCGGCGGGGTCATCCTGATCGCGGCCACCAACCGTCCCGACGTGCTCGACCCGGCGCTGCTGCGGCCGGGCCGGTTCGACCGGCAGATCGCCGTCGACGCGCCGGACCTGCCGGGCCGCGAGAAGATCCTGAAGGTGCACGCCCGCGGCAAGCCGATGTCGGAGAACGCGGACCTGCGCGCGGTCGCCCGCCGTACGCCGGGCTTCACCGGTGCCGACCTGGCCAACGTGCTGAACGAGGCCGCGCTGCTGACCGCCCGGCTGAACAAGCAGCAGATCGACAAGAACGCGCTCGACGAGGCGATCGACCGCGTGATCGCCGGACCGCAGCGCCGGACCCGGCTGATGTCGGACAAGGAGAAGGTGCTCACGGCGTACCACGAGGGCGGACACGCCCTGGTCGCCGCGGCGCTGCCGCACTCCGACCCGGTGCACAAGGTGACGATCCTGCCGCGCGGCCGCGCCCTCGGCTACACGATGGTGCTGCCGGACGAGGACAAGTACTCGACCACCCGGTCGGAGATGCTCGACAAGCTGGCCTACATGCTCGGTGGCCGCGCTGCCGAGGAGATGGTCTTCCACGACCCGACCACCGGTGCCAGCAACGACATCGAGAAGGCGACCTCGCTCGCCCGCGCGATGGTCACGCAGTACGGCATGACCGAGCGGCTCGGGGCGATCAAGTTCGGCCAGGACTCCGGTGAGCCGTTCCTCGGCCGCGATCTGGGCAGCCAGCGGAACTACTCCGAGGAGATCGCCGCGGCGGTCGACGAAGAGGTCGGCAAGCTGATCCTGAACGCGCACCAGGAGGCCTTCGACATCCTGGTCGACAACCGGGCCGTGCTCGACGCGCTGGTCGAGGAGCTGCTCGAGAAGGAGACGCTGGACAAGGGCGAGATCGCCCGGATCTTCCAGCCGATCGTCAAGCGCGAGCTGCGCCCGGCCTGGACCGGATCGTCGACCCGGGTGCCGTCCGAGCAGCCGCCGGTGATGCCGCTGCCGCGCAACGAGCAGAACGGTTCGCTGCAGGACGTCATCCCGGGTGGCTCGATCGGCCCGGACGAGGCGGCCAAGGGCCCGGACTACGGCGGCGGACCGACTCCTCCCGCCGAGTGATGCGTTGAGGTGAGCCCCGGGATCCCCAGTGGATCCCGGGGCTTGTTCTATGTTGGGCAGATGATCGCGCCGAACTTCGACCATGCCCGCGCCGAACGGGCGGTCCGCGAACTGCTGTTCGCGATCGGCGAGGACCCCGACCGCGAAGGCCTGCGGGAGACCCCGGCCCGGGTGGCGCGCTCGTACGCCGAGATCGCGGCCGGCCTCGGCCAGCGCGCCGAGGACGTCCTGACCACCACCTTCGACCTCGGCCACGACGAACTGATCCTGGTCAAGGACATGGAGGTCTGGAGCATCTGCGAACACCATCTGGTGCCCTTCACCGGGGTGGCGCATGTCGGGTATATCCCGGGGGTGGACGGGCGGATCACTGGGCTTTCCAAGTTGGCGCGGCTCGTCGATGTGTATGCGAAGCGGCCGCAGGTGCAGGAGCGGTTGACTACGCAGGTGGCGGAGTCGCTGGTGGAGATCCTGAAGCCGCGCGGGGTGATCGTGGTGATCGAGTGTGAGCATCTGTGTATGACGATGCGCGGCGTCCGGAAAGCGGGCGCGAAGACGATCACGTCGGCGGTCCGGGGGCAGTTGAGGAATCCGGTGACGCGGGCCGAGGCGATGAGCCTGATCGTCGGGTGAGCCGTAGCCCTGGCCGGGCGTTCTCGTTGAACATTCAGAGCGGTTTCCCATGGACATTCCGTGTCCGAGCGCCTACGGTCCGTAGTGGCGTCCTGACTCGGGTGCAGGGTGCCACTCGTGAGGAGGACGTATGTCAGGGCGTTTTCGGGTCGGCGCCGCACTCACCGGGATCGTCGTCCTGACGACCGCCGGACTGATCGCGGCGAACGGCGCGCAAGCGGATCCCAAGGTCGGCGCTGTGAAGCTGCCGGACCATGCCCTCGTGCAGGATCAGCAACTGCTGCAGGCCTCGTCGCTGGAGTCCAAACTCGGCTCGCGGGTGGTCGGCAGCTACTTCGACAACTCCGGTGACCTGATCGTCGCGGTCTCCGACCAGGCGACCGCCGCCGCGGTCCGGGCGGCCGGCGCGATCCCCAAACTGGTCCGCTACACCGCCACCGAGCTGAACTCGGTGCAGGGCGAGCTGGACCACCTCGCGATCGGCTCCAGCGCGGGCCAGGTCAAGTCCTGGTACGTCGACCCGGTCACCGGCACGGTCGTCGTCACGGTGGCCTCCGGAGCCCGTGATCTGATCACCCAGCGGTTCCTGCGGGCAGCCGAGCAGAACGGCGCCAAGGTGACCGTCCGGCGTACGGAGGGCAAGGTGACCCTCACCGACGGCGAGTTCGGGCTGCTGGGCGGCCTCCAGGTCGACAAGAACACCGGTTACACCTGCTCGCTGGGCTTCAACGCTACGACCGGCGAGGGGCAGCACATCTTCCTGACCGCGGGGCACTGCACGAGCGGCAAGCCGTCGTGGTCCCGCAACGGCTACGTCCTGGGCAACACCCGGACCTCGAGCTTCCCGGGCAACGACTTCGGCACCGTCAGCGTGATCGACGGCTGGGATCCCCAGGGCCGGGTGGAGCGCTGGGGCAGCGACGACATCGTCGTACGGGGTGTCGCGAGCCCGACCGTGGGCTCCGAGGTCTGCAAGTCCGGCAAGAGCACCAAGTGGACCTGTGGGCGGATCGTCGCGCGCAACGTCACCGTGAACTACGGAAACAACAGGGTCGTCAAGGGCCTGTTCCAGCACACCGCCTGTGTCGAGGCCGGTGACTCCGGTGGTGCCAACATGTCCGGCGACTACGCGCAGGGAATCACCAGTGGCGCCGCTCTGATCAGCGGCGAGTGCCAGGCGAAATACGGTCAGCAGAACGAGTCGTACAGTCAACCGATCGGTGAGGCGCTGTCCGCTAGCGGCGCCTCATTGGTACTGGGTTAGCGGCCCCCGGCGGGAGCCGGGATCCGATGGGGGCCTGGTACCTAGGTGGGGCAGTCCGGACACGGCCACTACGGTGGTCGGGTGCGAACTGCCCCACCGAGTCACGTTCAAGGCCTGCCGACACCGGATCGCTGTCTGGTGATGGGCGTCGTCAACGTGACTCCGGACTCCTTCACCGACGGCGGCTTGTGGCTTGAGCCGGCGGCCGCGATCAAGCACGGCCGGGATCTGCTCGCCGAGGGCGCCGATCTGCTCGACGTCGGCGGTGAGTCCACCCGCCCGGGTGCCGTCCGGCCCGCGCCGGCCGAGGAGATCCGGCGGGTGCTGCCGGTGATCGAGACGCTGGCCGCCGAGGGCGCGCTGATCTCGATCGACACGATGCGCGCCGACGTGGCCGCGCTGGCCCTGGACGCCGGCGCGGTGATGGTGAACGACGTCTCCGGCGGCTTGGCCGACCCCGAGATGCTCCCGTTGGTGGCTGACCGGCGTACGGCGTACGTGTGCATGCATTGGCGCGGGCACTCGGTCGACATGCAGAACCGGGCCACGTACGACGATGTTGTCGCCGAGGTGATTGCCGAGCTCGGGGAGCGGGTAGAAGCGATCCGTTCGGCCGGGATCGACCTCGGCCGGGTGGCGCTCGACCCGGGCCTGGGTTTTGCGAAGAACGCGGACCACAACTGGGAGGTGCTACGCCGGCTGCGGGAGTTCGGCGTACTGGGCCTGCCGTTGCTGATCGGTGCGTCCCGCAAGGCGTTCCTCGGTAGGCTGCTCGCCGACGAGGAGACCGGCGAGCCGAGACCGGCGGTCCGGCGAGACGACGCCAGCGCGGCCGTCTCCGCCCTCGCCGCCGCGGCAGGCGCGTGGTGTGTCAGGGCGCACGCAGTGGCGCCGAGCGCGGATGCGGTCCGGGTGGCCCGCAGGTGGGGAGGGGTATGACGCAGGAGCAGCCGATGGGTCGTGGTCTGACGAAGCAGACCGAGGTGACGAACGCGAACACCGCGTTCTACAACGCGTTCGAGGCCGGCGACCTGGATCTGATGGCGGCGGTCTGGCTGCCGGAGCCCGATCCGGTCTGCATCCACCCGGGCAACGCGGCGATCTACGGCTACAGCGAGATGATGCGCGCGTGGGCGATGATCTTCGCCAATACGCCGTACATCCAGTTCTTCCTGACCGATGTGCAGGTAAGAGTCGATGAAGACGTGGCTTACGTCACGTGTACGGAGAATGTCCTGTCGTCCGGTGAAGGTGCCCCGGAGGAGGGTTTCGCGGGGGGTAAGGCGCTGGCGACCAACGTCTTCCGGAGAACTTCTTCCGGCTGGCGGTTGTGGATCCACCATGCGTCCCCGGTACTGTCGTCTGGGGGTCCACTGGAGGAGGCGGAATGAGCGGTCCCGAGTTGCCTCCTGACGTCATCGAGATCCGCGGCATCCGTGGCTTCGGCCGGCACGGGGTGTTCGACCACGAGCGGGCCGAGGGGCAGGAGTTCGTCGTCGATGTCAGGCTCGAGCTGGACACCCGGCCCGCGGCGGCATCGGACGACCTGGCCGACACGGTCAACTACGGAGTCGTCGCCGAGCAGGTGCACGCGGCGATCGAGAAGGACCCCGTCGACCTGATTGAGACACTGGCCCAACGGATCGCGGATCTGTGCCTCGCCGACAAGCGGGTGACAGCAGCCGCGGTGACCATCCACAAACCCTCGGCGCCGATCAAGGTGCCGTTCGACGACGTTGTCCTGACCGTGCAGCGCAGAGCCGGAGAATCCTCGTGACCGAGACCCCTAGTCCCCACGTCATCGACGCGGACACCCTCAGCGGTGGCCTGAAGCCGATCCGCCAGGTGATCCTGTCGCTCGGCAGCAACCTCGGTGACCGTGAGGCGAACCTGCAGGGCGCCGTCGACGCGCTCCGGGACACCCCGGACGTCGTGGTCGTCGACGTCTCGCCGGTCTACGAGACCGAGCCGATCGGCGGCCCGGACGAGTCCGGCCCGTACCTGAACATCGTGCTGCTCGCCGACACCACGCTGGCCGTCGAGACGCTGCTGGACCGCGCGCACGCCGTCGAGCAGGCGTTCGGCCGGGAGCGCAGCGTGCCGGGTGCACCGCGGACCCTGGACGTGGACCTGATCACCTACGGCAAGAAGGAGATCTCGACCGACGAGCTCACCGTGCCGCACCCGCGGGCGCACGAGCGCGCGTTCGTGCTGGCGCCGTGGCTCGACATCGAGTCCGACGCGGTCCTGCCCGGGGTGGGCCCGGTCGCCGAGCTGCTCGCCAAGGTGGGGAGCGACGGGGTCAAGCGCCTCGACGACCTCACCATCGAGCTCCAGTAGTGGCCGCCGGCGGGACCGGTCCGGAGCGCGCACCCGGAGCGGGCAAGGAGCCGCCGCCCGAGGGTTCGGTCCGGCCGACGTCGCGCCGGCTGCTGGTCGCGATCGCCGTCCTCGGGGCGGCGATCGGGGTCACCCTGGTGAAGGCGATCGAGTCGCGCGGCGGCGTCGTACCGACCGTGTCCTTGCTCACGTTGGTGGCCTGGACGTTCCTGGCGTCGTTACTTTTTGTTGCCGCGCGCAACACTCATCAGCGGATCCAGGTCCGGCGCGAGCGGATCGAGCCGTCGCGGGCCGTTTTCCTGTTGCTGATCGGGAAAGCGAGCGCTTTCGTCGGCGCGTTGTGCACCGGCGTGTACGCAGGGTTCGCGTTATCCTTCCTGGACGCGGTGAGTTCCTCGGGTCCCCGGAACCGGGTGATCACAGCCGGTATCGCGGCGGTGATCTCAGTGCTGGTCGTCACGGCCGGATTGCTTCTCGAACGGGCGTGTCGGATCCCCGATGACCCCGAAGACACCCCCTAACATGTCGGTCCATGGGGTCAAGGGGTAGCCGCCGTCGAACCAGGACCACCGTTCTCACGGTCGCCAACGCGCTGTTGGTGGTCGTCTGCGTGGGCGTCGCGATCGCCCTGTTCTCCCAGAACCAGTGGATCCTGCGCGCCGCCGCCGTCGGCGCCGTCCTGGTCGCCATCGGCACCTCGGTCCTGATCCGCCACCAGCTCCTGGTCGAGCGCCTGGCCCACTCCGACGACCGCGCCCAGGTCGCCCAGGAGTACTCCCGGATCACCAACGCCCGCGTCGTCGAGAACGCCGAGTTCGTCGACCTGATGCAACGCCGCCTAGACCGCATCGACCAACGCCTGGACAAGATCGACGAGGAAGTAGCCACCGTAGTAGCCGCCGGCGACAAACACTCCCAAGCCGACGCCCCCACCGTAGTAGACCTAAAACTCCGCGGCCTAGCCGCCTCCTAACCCCCAACCCCCCAACCCATCATCGGTCCCTTGTTCCTCGGCGTGTCGGCGTTCATCGGTCCGTTGAAGCAATCCTGTGGATAAGTCTGATGGACCCGCGCCGCGCTCGCCCATCCTGCTGGGATGCACCCCGAGACCTCCGACGCGTCAGTTCCCGACCTCATCCTCGACGGCCGGCCATTCACCCGGGCCGAAGGGCGCGACCATGCGCTGGATGCCAAGCAGATCCGCAGGCTTCTCCGGATCGGCCTGCTGCGTTCTGTAGTCCGCGGGGTCTATGTCGATGCGCTCGTCGAAGACTCACTGCCGCTGCGAGCTGCGGCGATTGCCAAAGTCGCTCCACCCGATGCCGTCGCTTGCCGCCGGACCGCTGCCTGGCTGCTCGGCATCGACACGCTGGCTCTGTCGGAGCACGCGGACACTCCCAAGGCCGACTTCGTGCGTCAGACGAAAGCGCGGGCGGTGAAGATCTCCCGCGCCAACGGGCATTCGCAGACACTCTTTCCTGGCGACGTGATCGACTGGTACGGCCTGCAAATCACCTCGCCGATGGCGACGGCCGTCCACCTTGCCCGACATCTCCGGCGACCCTTCGCCCTGTCCGCACTCGATGCGATGGCTCGGGCCGGGCTGATCACGCGGGTCGAGGTCCAAGACGCAATCCGGCGTTATCCGCATCATCCCGGGATCGTTCAGGCCCGCGAGTTGGCGGCGCTGATCGATCCGGCTGCCGAATCACCTGGCGAGTCCTGGCTCCGGTTGCGGATGATCGATGCTGGGTTCCCGGCGCCGGTCCCGCAGATCGAGATCACCGACGGCGTCAACGGCTATCGGATCGACCTGGGATTCCTCGATTCGATTCCCGGTACGGCGGATCGGCATCTCGGGCTGGAGTACGACTCGGACAAGTGGCACGGCACACCCGAGAAGCAGCGCGAGGACTCGGTACGCCGTACGCGGCTGGGCCGGCTCGGCTGGGACATTTTGCCGGTCGGACGATGGCAGGTCTGGGGCGAGGACACCGCGTTGGAAGACTCCGTCGGAAAGATCCTCGGGCTGGTACCGCGGTCACGTCGTTGGTGACAAGGGACCGATGATCACGGACACGCCGGGGATTAAGGGACCGATGATCTATTTGTCGATGTCGCCTACTACGAAGAACATGCTGCCGAGGATGGCTATCAGGTCGGGGATGGTGGTGGTGGGGAGGAGCTCGGGGAGGACGGAGATGTTGTTGAAGCTGGCGGAGCGGAGTTTGAGGCGCCAGGGGGTTTTGTCGCCGCGGGAGACGAGGTAGTAGCCGTTGATGCCCAGCGGGTTCTCGGTCCAGGTGTAGGTCTGGCCTTCGGGGACTTTGAGGATCTTGGGGAGGCGGGTGCTGACCGGGCCGGCCGGGAGGGTGCGGAGGCGGTCCAGGCAGGCGTCGACGAGGTCGAGGGAGACCTTGACCTGTTCGAGCAGGACCGAGAAGCGGGCGTAGCAGTCGCCTTCGGTGCGGGTGACGACGCGCAGTACGCCGTCCTGGGTCAGCTCGTCGTAGGCGAGATACGGCTCGTCGCGGCGCAGGTCGGCGTCGACTCCGGAGGCACGGGCGATCGGGCCCGATACGCCGTACGCGGCGATCAGTTCGGGAGAGAGCCGGCCGACGCCGACGGTCCGGGCGCGGAAGATCTCGTTGCCGAGGATCAGGTTCTCGATGTCGGGCAGTCGACGCCGTACTGCGGCCGACGCGGCCCCGGTGCGTTCCAGCCAGCCGAGTGGGATGTCCTCCTTCAGCCCGCCGACCCGGTTGAACATGTAGTGCATCCGGCCGCCGGAGAGTTCCTCCATGACGGCCTGGATGGTCTCCCGCTCGCGGAAGGCGTAGAAGACCGGCGTGATCGCGCCGAGCTCCAGCGGGTAGGAGCCGAGGAACATCAGGTGGTTGAGGATCCGGTTCAACTCGGCAAGCAACGTCCGGAGCCAGACAGCACGAATCGGTACTTCGAGGCCCATCATCCGCTCGACCGCGAGCACGACGCCGAGCTCGTTGGAGAAGGCCGACAGCCAGTCGTGCCGGTTCGCCAGGACGAGGATCTGCCGGTAGTCGCGGACCTCGAAGAGCTTCTCGGCGCCGCGGTGCATGTAGCCGACGATCGGTTCGCAGCTGACGATCCGCTCGCCGTCGAGGGTGAGCCGCAGCCGCAGTACGCCGTGTGTCGCGGGATGCTGTGGCCCGATGTTGAGCACCATGTCGGTGGTCGGCAGCTCGGAGCCGGCCCCGGTGCCACCGCGCTCGAACCCACCAGCACCCGCGCCAACACCGACGACTCGTTCCACGCTCATGACCCCTATCGTGACAGGCTTAGGACGTGAACGACCTCTTCGCACCTTCGGATGTCACCTGGACGCCGGTCTCCCGGAATCTCGCGGCGCTCCGCCGGCTGAACGCCGCGATCATGCTCGGCGTGCTGGGGATCGCCGCGCTGGTCGTCCTCGGGCTGACCGTGGGCTGGCTGTACGGCGTACTCGCGCTCGTCGTCGCCGGGCTCGCCTTCGGCTGGGCCTGGATCGTGATCGGCCGCAACCAGCGGTCCTGGAAGTACGCCGAGCGCAAGGACGAGCTGCTGGTCAGCCACGGGGTGATGTTCCGCGAGCTGGTCGTCGTTCCGTACGGCCGGATGCAGTTCGTCGACGTCGCGGCCGGGCCGTTGGAGCGGGCTTTCGGGATGGCCACCGTCGAGTTGCACACCGCGACGCCGGCCACCGACGCGAAGATCCCCGGGCTGCATCCGGACGAGGCGGCGCGGCTGCGTGACCGGCTGTCCGCGCTCGGCCAGGCGCAGGCGTGGGGCCTGTGACCGAGCCGGCCCAGACCCAGCAGCTGCCGGTCGCCGAGAGGACGGGGGACCGGCTGCACCCGCTGACCCCGTTCGTGAAGGGCTGGGGGTACTTCGTCGTCGCGGCTATCGCGATGGCGAACAACGAGAGTCTGCGCAGCAACCTGAAGATCGCCGGGATCGGCCTGCTCGGGGTCCTGGTCGGCGGCATCCTGCTCGGCGCGTTGTCGTGGTGGTTCACCAAGTGGCAGCTGACCGACGATGCGATCCGGGTGGACAGCGGGTTCCTGTTCCGGCGGACCAGGATCATCCGGTTCGACCGGATCCAGACGATCGACGTCGCGCAGCCGTTCGTGGCCAGGCTGTTCGGGATGGCCGAGCTGCGGATGGACGTCGCTGGTGGCGGCAAGAACGACGGCAAGCTGAGCTACTTCACCGAAGCCGATGCGACCAAGCTGCGGGGCACTCTGCTGTTCCGGGCAAAGGGCGAGGCCGAACAGGAGCTGCCTGCCCCGCAAGAAGGGCCGCCGCTGCTGGTGGTTCCGACCGGCCGGCTGCTCGGTGCGACCCTGCTGTCGTCGACAGTGCTCGCTAGTGCTGCCGCGCTGATCTGGTTGATCGTGACGACGATGGTGTTCGAGTTCCATGTCGGTCTGTTCGCTGGTCTTCCGCTGTTGCTCGGTGTCGTGCAGCCGATCTGGAAGCAGGTCGTCGGTAACCATGGCTTCACGCTGTCGGAGACGCAGGACGGTTTGCGGACCAAGCGCGGCCTGTTCGACGTACAGCGGCAGACCGTTCCGCCGGGTCGCGTGCAAGGCCTGCTGATCACCGAGCCGCTGATCTGGCGGCTGATCGGCTGGGCACGAGTGGATCTCGACATCGCCGGTGTCGCGGGCTCCAAGTCGGACGGAGACGACGAGCACGAGGGCGCACAGCTGCTGCCCGTCGGCCAGCGCGGCGAGGTCGCGGAGGTGCTCCGACGCGTCCTGCCTGGCACGGACCTGCAGCTGATCCAGATGCACCGCGCACCCGAGCGTGCGAAATGGCTGCGCCCAGTCGGTTGGCGTTACCTCACGTACGGCGTTGACGGTCAAGTACTGGTGACGACCAAGGGTTGGGTGAGCCGCCGTACGTCGATCGTCCTGCACCACAAGACCCAGTCGGTCCGCCTGCAGCAGGGACCCATCCAGCGTCGCCTAGGCCTCGCCAACGTCCACGTGGACACCCCACAAGGCCCCACCAACGCAGTAGCCCTCCACCGAGACCTGGCCGAAGCCGCGCAACTCCTAGAGGCCCAGGCCGACAGAGCCCGAGAAGCACGCCGTACTACGGAGTCCTTCTCACAACAGCCCTTCCGGCAGGACCCAGCCGAAGGCGCCGAGGCCACCGGGATCCAGTAGCTCCGCAGCTTCACCCGCTGCGGACAGCTCAGACAGGTAGCGCAGCGGGTCCGTCCGGGACAGCTCGTACGCCGGACGCGCGGCCGTGATGCCTAGGACCTGCAGAGCCTCGCGCTGGCTGATGACTGTGCCACCAGGGACCACAGCGGCCAGGGAGTCCAGCGCGACGTGCGCAGTGATGTCGCAGGACCCATCAGCCACCGGAGCGCACTCACGCCCGTCGCGGAAACCGGTCAGAGTCCCGTACGCCGGGCGCCCGTCCCGCAGATGGCCGTAGTCGATCGCTACCGCCAACCCTTTGTCGAGCCGCCCGACGACGTCCGACCAAGCTTCGTCCCGGGCCAGCCCGATCTCGGCCCGGTCGCCGGGTTCGGCCAGCGGCCACCAGGTCGAGAGCCAATCCAAGTCGTTGCCCTCGACAACATCGCCGAGAGTCAGGTCGTGCTGCAGGTAGCGCGGTGTCCCCTGGTCATCCAGTTCGGCCAGCTCGCAGGGAACGTTGTCGAGCCACTCGTTCGCGATCACCAGTCCGGTGAGCACGGACGGCAGTTCGTCGTCGAGTTCGATGTCGAGCACGTCGAGCCCCTCGGCTCGCAGGACCCGGCCGAGTTCACCCGAACCAGCGCCGATGTCGACGACCTGGGTCAGTCCGGCGGCCGAGGCCAGCCTGGCGATCGCCTGGCCGAACAAGGCGGACGCGTGCACCGACGTACGGAAGTGCTGGGCAGGTCGTTCGCGCCGGTAGAAGCCGTCCGGGCCGTAGAGCGCGTCGTCCCAGGCCTGCCGGAACCTCATCCGTTCGGGTCGCCGCCGAGCGGGACCGAGCCGGTGAGCTGCCAGATGCCGTCGTCGCCCTCGCGCCAGATGGTCAGGTCATCGAGGCGGACGGTCGGCACCTCCTCGGCGGCGAGCGCCGCCTGGGCCTCGGCGAGCACCTGCGCGCCGCCCTGGGCCGACGACGAGATGGTCAGATGCGGGTGCGGATCGGGATGCTCACCGCCGTACGGCGGGCATTCGGGGAAGGCCTCCAGGACGGTCCGGACCAGGGCGGTGACCTGGTCGAACGGCTCGGGCCGCAACCACGTCGTACCGTTCGGGAACTGGCCTGCCGTGGAGAAGCTGAGGTCGAAGGGCCGGAAGGCAGCCAGCGCCTCCTCGAGCCGCTGCACCTTGTCGGGCTTGGGTTCCTGAAGCCACGGCACGAGGACGGTCACGTGCGGTGGGATCAGCTCACTCAACGCCATGGTCGGTCGCGCCGAGGAGTACGACACGGACCGCCACCGGTCCGTGAATGCCGCGAGCTCGGGGAGGGCGATCAGGATCGCCGTCAGCCCGGTGCGCGCGGCCCAGGGGTCTTTGTCGCTCACCGGCCCATGCTCCCACCAGTTGTGACCAAGCACGTAGTGCCGGCCCCGAGCGCCGGGCCTTAGGGTGGTGCCGACCGCACGAACCGTCTGGTACCCGCCCGGGACTGGAACGTAGAGAGTGGACATGGAACGCATCGGCATCATCGGCTCCGGCCGGGCCGGTGGCGCCTTGGGAGCAGCCTTGGCGTCGGCCGGATATCCCGTCACCGGGGTCAGCGCTCGCTCGCGCGCGTCACTCGAACGCGCCGCGCGACTCCTTCCGCACGTCCCCGTCCTGCCCCCGGACGAGGTGACCCGCCGCGCCGACATGGTGCTGCTCGCCGTACCGGACGACGCGATCGCCACCGTCGCGCTCAGCTTGCCGTTCACCGAGGACCAGTACGCCGTGCATCTGTCCGGCGCCCACGGCACATCCGTACTACGGGGGATCGCGGCCACCCCGGTCGCCCTGCACCCCCCGATGACGTTCACCGACGCGCCCGCGCGTCTGGCCGGTGTGGTGTTCACCGCGACGGCGCCGGATCGGGCACTGGTCGAACGACTGGTGAAGGATCTCGGCGCCGAGGTGCAGTGGATCGCCGAAGAGCAGCGAGCGCGGTACCACGCGGGTCTCGTGCACGGCGCGAACCACCTGGTCACGCTGGTCAGCCAGGCCCTCGACGTACTGCGTGCGGCCGGTATCGCGGACCCGTCGGCCACACTTCGGCCACTGCTGACCGCAACTCTCGACAACACGCTGCGGTCCGGTCATGATGCGCTCACCGGGCCGATCGTGCGGGGTGACGCCGAGACCGTGCAGGCGCATCTCGCCGTTCTCCGGGGGCGGACGGCGAGCACATACACGGAGTTGGCGCGAGCAACGGTCGAGTTGGCGGCAGCCGACGGCCGGCTGGACGCGGAGACGGCCGCGCGGATCGAACAGGTGCTGGAGCGGGATCGGACAGGGGAGGCACCGCGATGAGACTCACCCAGACGAAGGCGGAACTGCGGGCGGCCGCGGCGATCCGGCCACGGGCGGTCGTGATGACGATGGGTGCCCTGCACGAAGGGCACGCCGCGTTGCTCGCCGAGGCCCGCGAACGGGTCGGCCCGGACGGCAGCGTGGTGCTGACGATCTTCGTGAATCCCTTGCAGTTCGGGCCGACCGAGGACTTCGACCGGTATCCGCGGACGCTGGCCAGCGACCTGGCGATCGCCAAGAACGAGGGCGTCGACCTGGTCTTCAACCCGTCCCGCGACGAGCTCTACCCGAACGAGCCGTCGATCACCGTGCACCCCGGACCGCTGGCCGACGAACTCGAGGGCCAGGTGCGGCCGGGGCACTTCGCCGGCGTACTGACCGTGGTGTCGAAGATGCTGCACCTGACCGCGCCGGATCTGGCGTTGTTCGGTGAGAAGGACTACCAGCAGCTGACGCTGATCCGGGAGATGGTCTGCGACCTGGACATGGACGTCGACATCGTTCCGGTGCAGACCGTTCGCGAGCCGGATGGCCTCGCTCTGTCCTCACGCAACCGCTATCTGTCGGAGACCGAACGTGACGAGGCGCTGGTGCTCTATCGGGCACTGACCGCAGGTGCGAAGGCCGGGATGAACGGTCCGGATGCGGTGATGTCGGCGGCACACTCCGAACTGGAAGCAGTACCGTCCGTGAAGATCGACTATCTCGCTCTGCGGGCGCCCGACCTCGGTCCCGTGATCGGACCTGGTGAGGCCCGGATGCTGATCGCCGCCCGGGTAGGTAGCACGCGTCTCATTGACAACATTTCCATCACGCTGCGGTGAAAGTGCTTGATACGGTCGCGGAATGACTGCTCCCGCTGTGCCGCAACGGCTGGCTGCGCCCGAACCGGGCTGGACCGACACCGTCGACGTGGTGGTGATCGGCTCGGGGATCGCGGGCCTGACGGCCGCCCTCGAGGCCCGCGTCCTCGGCACCGTGCTGGTGGTGACGAAGGACGTGGTCGCTTCCGGCTCGACGCAGTGGGCGCAAGGTGGGATCGCGGCCGCGCTCGGGCCGGGTGACTCACCGGAGGACCACCTGCAGGACACCCTGGTCGCCGGGGCCGGCCTGAGCGATCCGGTCGCCGTACGGGCTCTGGTCACCGAGGGACCTGACGCCGTACGCGATCTGATCGAGCTGGGTGCGCGGTTCGACAGTGATGCTGCCGGCGATCTGTCGCTGACCCGCGAGGGCGGGCATCACCGCAACCGGATCGCGCATGCCGGTGGCGACGCGACCGGTGCCGAGATCGAGCGGGCGCTGGTCGCTGCGGTGAAGCGGGCGCCGGACATCCGGTTGATGGAGCACGCCCTGGTGCTGGACCTGTTGACTGCATCAGATGGTGCTGTCTGTGGTGTCACAGTGCACGTGATGGGCGAAGGTCAGTTGGACGGCGTCGGCGCGATTCGCAGCCGCGCAGTGATCCTCGCTTCCGGCGGACTGGGTCAGCTGTACGCCGCGACGACGAACCCGAGTGTCTCCACCGGCGACGGGATGGCGCTGGCGCTGCGGGCCGGGGCGAAGGTGCGCGATCTGGAGTTCGTGCAGTTCCATCCGACCGTGTTGTGGCTGGGCAAGAGCGCGAAAGGCCAGCAGCCGTTGGTGTCCGAGGCTGTCCGTGGCGAGGGCGCTTTCCTGGTGGATCATGAAGGAAAGCGGTTCATGCAGGGGCAGCACGAGCTCGCGGATCTGGCGCCGCGCGACATCGTGGCGAAGGCGATCATGCGCCAGATGCTTGCCTCCGGCAAAGACCATGTGTTCCTGGACGCGCGGCACTTCGGTGACGAGAAGTGGCGGGTCCGGTTCCCGACGATCCTGGCGTCCTGCCGGTCGCACGGTATCGACCCGGTGCGCGAGCTGATCCCGGTCGCGCCCGCCTGTCACTACTCGTCCGGCGGCGTCCGGACCGATCTGCAGGGTCAGACCTCCGTACCGGGGCTCTACGCCTGTGGCGAGGTCGCCTGCACCGGCGTTCACGGTGCGAACCGGCTCGCCTCGAACTCCTTGCTGGAAGGGCTGGTGTTCGCCCGCCGGATCACCAACTCGCTGGCCGCCGAGCTGCCGGCGCTGCGCGAACCGGCGGTGGACCGGCGCGTGCCCGGGCTGGTCGACGCGGACGTCGTACCGGAGATGCAGCGGGTGATGACGGTCGGCGCCGGAGTGATCCGCAGCGCTCACGGTCTGGCCGAAGCCGGGGCCACGCTGGAGAAGCTGATCGAGCAGCCCGCGGGCGAGCCCGGGACGCCTGGCTGGGAGGCGACCAACCTGGTGACGGTCGCCTCCGCGCTGATCGCGGCGGCCACCACCCGGGAGGAGAGCCGCGGCTCACACTGGCGCGAGGACCACCCGGATCGCGACGACGAGAACTGGTCGGGCAATCTGGACCTGACACTGGCCGCCGAGGGCGACTCGAGCCGGCCCGGCGCGACTTTCGTGCCACTGCCATCGGAGGGGAAGTAGCGGTATGGATGACACGCTCGACAGGCAATGGGTCGAGGACCTCGTCCGGGCCACCATCGAGGAAGACCTGGCGGGGGGAGCCGACGTCACCACGACGGCGACCATCGAGGCCGGCCAGATCTCGGTGGCGGAGTTCGTGGCCCGCGACGACGGCGTCGTGGCCGGGCTGGAGGTCGCCGAACTGGTGATCCGGCTGGTCGCGGGCAAGGACGAGGTGGAACTCGAGCACTCCGTCGTGGACGGCACCCCGGTGAAGGCCGGCGACGTCCTGATGACGGTGCGCGGCAAGACCCGGCAACTGCTGACGGCCGAGCGCACGGCGCTCAACATCCTCTGCCACCTCTCCGGTGTCGCCACCCTGACCCGGCGCTGGGTCGACGCGGTGGAGGGCACCGGTGCGGTCATCCGCGACACCCGCAAGACCATGCCGCTGCTGCGGACGCTGGAGAAGTACGCCGTACGGTGCGGTGGTGGCAAGAACAACCGGATGGCCCTGTCCGACGCCGCCTTGATCAAGGACAACCATGTGATCGCCGCCGGCGGGGTCGCCGAGGCGTTCCGGCTGGTCCGCAAGGCGTATCCGGAGATCGCCATCGAGGTCGAGGTGGACACGATCGAGGACGCGCTGATCGCGGTCGAGGCCGGCGCCGAGCTGATCCTGCTCGACAACATGGACGTGCCGTTGCTGCGCGAAGCCGTCAGCCAGGTCGCGGGACGGGCCCGGCTGGAGGCGTCCGGCGGGCTGACCCTCGACAGTGCCCGGGAGGTGGCCGAGACAGGGGTCGACTTCCTTGGGGTCGGGGCGCTCACCCACTCGGCGCCGGTGCTCGACATCGCGATGGACCTGCAGGGATCCTGATGCTGCTCGCGGTCGCCGTCGAGAACACCCGGACCCTGGTCGGCCTGGTCCTCGACGGCACGGTCAAGCGGCACTGGTGGGTCGGCACCGACTCACGCCGTACGGCGGACGAGTGGGCCGTGCTGCTCGACGGACTGCTGGCAGGGGAATCGCCGGTCTCCGGCGTCGCCGTCTGCTCGGCGGTTCCGAGCGTCCTGCACGAACTCCGCGACCTGGTGGCGCGGTACTACCCCGACCTGCCGAGTGTCGTCGTCGAGCCCGGCGTGAAGACCGGCCTGCCGGTGCTGGTCGACAACCCGCGCGAGGTCGGCACCGACCGGATCGCCAACGCGCTGGCGGCGGTCCACCTGTACGGCGCACCGTGTGTGATCGTCGACTTCGGTACGGCGACGACGGTCGATGTGGTGAACGCGGCCGGAGCCTTCGTCGGGGGCGCGATCGCACCGGGAATCGAGACGTCCGTCGACGCCCTCGGCGCCGCCGCGGCCCAGCTTCGCCGGGTGGAGCTGACCCGGCCGCGCTCGGTGGTCGCCAAGAACACTGTCGAAGCACTGCAGTCCGGGGCGATCTTCGGTTTCGCGTCGCTGGTCGACGGGCTCGTGACCCGGATCCTCGCGGACCTCGGCCCGGCCCCGGTCGTTGCGACCGGAGCGTTGGCGCCGTTGGTGGTTGAGGAATCGCAGACGATCACCTCGCAGGAACCCTTCCTGCCGCTCTTGGGGCTGCATCACGCGCACACCCGCAATCACGCCGGGTGACAGCTCGGCGTCTGGTGTTGTGGACCGGGCCGGGTCCACCATGACGACAGCGACACCTGAAGCGGGTCGCGGGGCAACTAGCGCTGTGGGGGTCACTCCTTAGTGCGGCGTCGTGGGTTGATCGCGGCCGCCGCGACGGTGGTCGTCCTGGCTCCGCTTGTCTTCTTCTGGCGGCGGAGCCTGCTGCCTGGCAACCTGTCGCCGATGGCCATGAGGTACGCCGACTTCGGTGGCGGGCCCGCGGTGCATGCCGGGCACGGGCATGATGTCCAGACCCTGACCGGGCCGGCTGATCAGAAGCCTGACGTCGTGGTGCGACTGGTCGCTCGGAAGGAGCGGTTCGAGATCGCCGGGCGCGGGTCGTTCGCCGGGTACACGCTGAACGACAGTTCGCCGGCGCCCGAGATCCGTCCCCAGCAAGGCGATCTGGTCGAGGTGACGCTGGTCAACGAATCGGTGCCGGACGGGATCACGCTGCACTGGCACGGGGTCGACGTACCGGCTGCCGAGGACGGGGTCGCCGGGGTCACCCAGGACGCGGTGATGCCGGGGAAGTCGTTCGTCTACCGCTTCGTCGTACGGGATGTCGGGACGTATTGGTACCACTCACATCAGCAGTCGCATGTGCAGGTGCGGGACGGGTTGTTCGGTGCCTTGGTGGTGGTGCCGCGGATCCCCTTGCAGGCAAGGGATGTGGTGGCCTCGGTGCATACCTACGGCAAGATCCGGACGGTCAACGGTGGGTACGGCGAACGTCGTACGGAGGTTCCGGCGGGGTCCGTCGTACGGGTGCGGCTGATCAACACCGACAACCCTCCGATGACGTCGTGGGTCGACGGGGCGGCGTACAAGGTGGTCGCGGTGGACGGGGCCGAGGTTCATGGGCCGTCGGCGGTTTCGGGTCGGGCGGTGGTGGTGACGGCTGGTGGGCGGGTCGATCTCGAGTTCACGGTCGGTACGGCGGTGGGCGTGGGCCTGGGCGGTGGACCGACGACGCTCGTGGTGGGGTCCGGCGACGCTCCTGCAGGGGTGGCGCCTACTCAGCGCGTCGACCTGCTTTCGTACGGCGTACCGGCGGCGCTGCCGTTTTCGTCGGATGCTGATCGGCACTTCAACTACACGATCGGGCGCCGGCTCGGCTTCTTCAACGGCCGTCCTGGTCTGTGGTGGACCATCAACGGGCATCAGTATTCCCGACGTGCCGATGTTCACCCATCTGATGTACGAAGGCGTCACCTCGCCGTACATCATCAACGGCCACAACAAGCCGGAGTAGGTCAGATCTGGCGGCCGACCGTCAGTGCGGAGAGCAGGTCTGGCGGTAACAGGTCGCGGTACGCCGTATCGGGGGTGGTGCCCGTGGCGTCCAGGGTTTTGGAGAAGAAGCATCTCGCTGCGGCTGCCAGCGAGACATCTAGAACGTCTTCGTCGCTCAACCCTAGGGATTTCAGGTTGTCGATGTCTTGCTGGGTGATCTGGTCGGCCTCGAGGGCGACCTTGCGGGCGAAGGTCATGACGGCGCGGTCGACCGGGTCGGTGGGTGGAGTGGTGGCCAGGGCGGCGACTTCCTCGGGGGTGAAGAACTTCTCGGCGAGGACCTGGCCGTGGGCGATGCTGCAGTAGCTCGATTTCAGCGCAGTGGCTGCGGCGAGAGTGGCCAGTTCGTAGCGGCGTAGGTCCATGGATGCCTTGATGGCGCCGTTCAGCTGCTTCCAGGCTTCGAAGACCGCGGGTCGCGCTGCGAAGGTCCGGGCAAAATTCGGGATGTGACCGGCCGGCAGCCGGTTCTCCTCGAGATACGCGTCGTCGGCGTCCGGCGTACGGATGAATGCCATGGTGAAACCCCCTGTTTGCAACAACGTGCAATTTGTTGGCCCCCAACCCCTCCATACTGCAGAATGCGTCAAGCCAGGGCCAGTGGGGGAACACAGGCCCTTTTCTCCTGGGGACCCTCATGAAGCTCATCACCACCGCCCTGCCCGCTGCCCTCCTCGCCGCCGGCCTCGCCACGCCCTCAGTAGCCTCCGCCGCGGAGCCCGCGCCCACCAACGTCAGAATCAGCTGGAAAGACAGCACCTTCAAGTACGTCCACATCACCTGGGACGAAGCAACCCCGCAGCCGAACATCGTGTTCCACCGCGTGGTCGGTGAGCCCACGCGCTACCAGTACGGCCCCCACCCGTCGGCCGACGCGCCCAACGAACTCGACGTACCCGTGTCGCAGCTGGGCAAAGGAACGTCCACCCTCGCCAAGGAGATCGGCGTGGTCGCCATTGGTCCGGACGGCGAGGCCAGCCCGGTCGCGGTGTCCGCACCTTTCGACACCCTCGGGCCGGCTCCGGCGCGGCTGGACTCGTTCACCATGTCGGGCACGAACGGGATGAAGGTGAAATGGATCGACGGCGTCGCCGCAGCCGATGACACCCCGAACGACCCACTGGACAACGCCCTCCCGGTGCGTTTCCAGCCGCGTTACCAGCGGCTCAGCGACAACGGCAGCGTGGACCTGGGCGGCCCGATCACGGCAAAGGAGCTGAGCTTCAGCGCACCGGCCGAACGCGTCAACTTCTTCGTCGACGCGATCAACGAGTGGTCGTTCGCAGTGCCAGGCGCCCGCGTCGGCGTCAATCCCAGCGGGGTCAAGGCCACGATCCCGACCTGGGTCGACGCCAACAACACGGCGACGATCGGCGGGACGGTGGCACCGTCCTCCGACTTGCGACCGGCGTCCCTCCAGGCCCGGAACAGCTCGACCGGCCCTTGGTACACGGTCGGCACGACGAAGACCAGCGGCAACATCTGGTTCGAGCTGCACCCGTTCCAGGGCACCCGGCAGTTCCGGCTGTGGGTTCCGGACTTCGCGACCCAGACCGACGCGTACTTCGGTGGTTACAGTGCAACCGGCACCATGACCGTCCAGCAACACGTCGTCGGGGCGCCGCTGAACGATCAGATCAAGCTCGGCCTGACGAGCACCCTGGGCATCAATGTCGGCCCGCCCCACAGCGGCACCGCAACCCTCCAGCAGTGGAACGGCAAGACCTGGATCAAGGTAGGCACCGTGGCCTTCGGCCAGAACGGCAACGGCCAGGCCAAGCTCCGCGCCACCACGGTCGGCCGCGCCGTCTACCGCTACTACGTCCCCAACGCCACCTGGCGAAACCTTCCGGTAGCCGCTGCCTACAGCAACCAATTCGCCATCACGACAG
The DNA here is from genome assembly GCF_040613535.1 of Kribbella sp. NPDC006257. NCBI lineage: Bacteria > Bacillati > Actinomycetota > Actinomycetes > Propionibacteriales > Kribbellaceae > Kribbella > Kribbella sp. NPDC006257. The sequence goes on along the minus strand of NZ_JBEXSJ010000016.1, from coordinate 10,282 downwards.
TCCGCTGAAAGGCACCACCAGCATGAAGAAGTGGCCTGTAGCGATCGTCGCCGCCGCCCTCCTGACCTCCGGCCTGACCGCCACCGAGGCGTTCGCCGCCGACCCGGCGCCGGCGAACGTGCACGTCAGCTGGAAGGACGAGACCTTCCAGAAGGTCCAGTTGACCTGGACGGACGAGACCCCGCAGGCGAACCGGATCGTCCTCCGCCACAAGGGCTCGACGAAGGTCCTGGAGGCTTACCGAGTCGCGGCCGACGCACCCGACGTACTGGAAGTCGCCCCGCAGATCCTGCGGTACGACCAGTGGGTCAGCTCCGCAGAGGGTCCGCTGGAGTTCGCCGTCACGACCGGCACCACCGAGGACACCAGCCCCGCGACGGGGTCCGAGGCCTTCGACGCCTACACCCCGGACCGGTCGACGCTGGTCTCGGCCGGCATGTCCGGCACCAGCACCATCACGGCCAAGTGGGCGCCCAAGCTGTTCGTCGACACGACGCCGAACGACCCGCTGGACCGGAACATCCCGATCACCTACACGCCGTACTACAGCCTGACCCAGGGCGGCCCGAAGACCATGATCGGCAGCCGCGGGCCGGCCACCCAGCTGACCTTCACCGGCCCCCAGTCGACGTACTGGTTCGGCGTCATCGCCCACAACGAATGGGGCGGCCAGTTCGACGGCGCCTGGGTCGACGCCCGGCAGACCAGGATCGCCGTCAAGATCCCGGCCTGGGCCGTGTACGGGAAGTACGGCGTCAGCATCACCGGCACCTACACCCCGGCTGAGGAACGGCGCCAGGTGGTGCTGCAGGCGCGGAACAGCTCGACCAGCCCTTGGTACGTCGTGTCGTCGCGCTCGTTCACCGGCGGCAAGTTCGGGTTCGATCTCGGCACCGGTGGATCGCGCCAGTACCGGGTGGCGATCCCCAACACCATGGACTACGGCTACGTCGCCTCGTTCGGTGCCTACAGCGGTTCGGCTGCGTCCACGACCCAGCTCAACGCGTTCGGGTACTTCACCTGGACAACGCAGTACGTCGGGATGAAGAACCCCGCCACCGTCGATGTCCTCCCCAAGATCAGCACCACGGCCAGTCTGCAGCGCTGGAACGGCAAGACCTGGACCACCGTCGGACCGGTCAAGGTCACCAACGGCAAGGGCGTAGCCCAGATGCTCAGCGCCCGCGTCGGCCGGGTGGCCTACCGGTACTACGTCCCCGCCGCCACCTACGCTGGCCTGTACTTCGCCGCCTCCTACACCAACACCTTCTACTCCGTCACGGTCTGAAAGGCCCCACATGAAGAAGATCTCTCTTGTTGCTTTGATGGCGGGCCTGTTGTCTGCCGGTGTTGTTGTGCCTGCACAGGCTGCGGTGACGGCTGACCCGGCGCCGACCAACGTGCAGATCAGCTGGAAGGACGACACCTACAAGTTCGTCCACGTGACCTGGGACGAGGATTCGGCGCGGCCGAACAAGGTGTTCGTTCGGTGGCCGGGGTCGACCATGCGCAACAGGGTGAAGTTCGTGGCGGCGGATGCGCCGAATGCAGTTGACCTGCCGGCGGAGTTCATGTGGCAGGTGGGGGCGCTGCTGGAGGTCGGGGTCACGGTCGGCGACGCGGCGGGGGAGACCAGCCCCGTTGCCGTGTCGGTGCCGTTCGACACGATCGATGCCGGGGCTCCCGTCATCACGTCCTATCAGCCGTCCGGCACCAGCACGCTGCAGGTGAGCTGGAAGCAAGGCACGCCGACCCACCGGGACACGACTCCGGGCGACCCGTTGGACCTGGACCTGCCGGTGAAGTACCAGGCGGCGTACCAGCTTCCGGATGGCACGACGGTGCCGGTCGGGCAGCGGTCGACGAGCACCACGGCCACAGTCGTCGGGCCCAACCCGCCGTACACGCTCAGGGTGCGGGCGGCGAACGAGTGGATGTCGGTCGAGAATGACGGCATCAGGGCTCACTCGTCCGCGTTCACGACGTCGATTCCGGCCTGGGTGGTCGCCGGCCAGAACACTGTCATCCGCGGCACCTTCGACGGGCCCGAGACGAGCACCCAGGTCACCCTGCAGGCGCGCAGCACGGCGACGAGCGCCTGGTACGCGGTAGGCAGTAACCACTTCCCGACGGGCTCCTACCAGTTCACGGTGCCGAGCCGTGGCACCAGGCAGTACCGCATCGTCGTCGGCAACACGACCTCGAACGTCGGCCGCGATGTCTGGTTCGGCGGCTACAGCGCCCCGGTCACCACCACCACGCAGCTCAAGGCGACGGTGTCACTGGCCGCATCCACGGTCTCCCGCAGCAGCACGCCGGTGAACGCCGCCCTGACCGTGAACCCCGCCACCACCGGCACGGCTTCACTCCAGCGCTGGAACGGCAGCACCTGGGTTGCCGTTGCCAACGTGCCGTTCACCTCCGGCCGCGGAACGGGGCGCCTGAGCGCTGCGACGGCGGGCACCTTCACCTATCGGTACTACGTGCCGGCGCAGACCTACAACGGTCTGTCGGTCGCAGCTGCCTACAGCCCGAACTTCACGCTCACCGTCAAGCCCTAACTGAACGACCAGCCGGTCCAGTTGTCGATGGTGACTTTGACGAAGGGGCCAGCTGGTGGGGCTGCCAAGTACTGCGGGTATTTGGCAGCCAAGGCAGTCAGCGGGCCGTTCTCGGTGATGGTGGCGTGGCCGTCGGCCCGGGTCCACCAGAGGTGGGTCCAGTCGGGGGCGTAGTGATCGCAGAGGACGGCGACGCGGGGGTTCCAGGCGATGTTGGCCAGGCGGCGGAGTGAGCGGGTCGACTTCGGCTTGTGGTCGACGGCGAAGACCAGCTCGTCGCCGGTCAGGACGAAGGTGATCGGGACGATGTGCGGCCGGAGGTCTTCGCCGGTGGTGGCCAGGTAGGCGTGGTCCGCGGCGGCCAGGTGGTCCCGGCAGGCAGCCGGTCCGAGTATCACGATTCGACCCTACTGGTAGCCAGCGCATTGTCCGCACTATGTATGGTCTGTGCGGTCCAGCAGTGAGGGTAGGTGAGACGCAATGCGCAGGGTGGTCGCCGTTGCGTTGGCACTTCTGGTCGGCGCGTCGGCGTTGACCGCCTGTTCGTCCGACCCGATGCCGACCGGGGTGTCGATCGGCTGGTCCGACAAGAGCCACCAGGCGGTCCAGGTCAGCTGGAAGGATTCCGACGCCCCGAACCGGATCACCATCCAGGGCGTGGTGAGCACCAGCCCGTCGTACGTGAAATATCTGCCGGCCGGCGAACCGAACACCTGGGCGATCCCGACCTCGGCCTTCCCGCCCGACGGCAACTACAAGATCGCGGTCGAGATCGGTACGTCGATCGGCGGGGTGAGCAGCAAGGCCGCGCTGTCGCCGATGTTCGACACCGACGGTCCGCAGCGGCCGTCCGACGCGGTGGCGGTGCCGAGTGGCAAGGACGTGGTGGTCACCTGGAAGGTGCCGCCGCCCGAGCCGGACTTCTCACCGGGTGACCCGCTCGACGTACCGCACGACACCCAGCTCTACGTCCCGGTCGTCGGTACGCCGGGGCAGCCGTTCCGCGACCTCGGTACGGGAACGACGGCAACCCGGCAAGTGGTGAAGAACCTCCGGCCGCCGTACTTCTTCCAGCTCCGCGCGACCAACGAGTGGACCTCGCTCACCGGCGGTGCGATCGCGGGCCGGACCAGCTACTCCTCGATCTCCGCGCCGTCGCTGTGGACGTTCGGCACCCAGATGACGCTGCGCGGCCGGACGGTGCTGCAGCAGGTCAGCTGCGCCGACAGTCGTTGCGTCCAGCAACAAACGACCGCTCCTGGGCTGCCGGTGGTGCTGCAGGCGCAGAGCAGGCCCGGCGGTCCGTGGGTCGAGGCCGGCCGCGGCGTGACCCAGCTCGGCGGGTGGTTCGACCTCCGGGTGACGGCGGCCGGATCGCGGAACTACCGCGTCTACCTCCCACTCACCAGCCGCGCCGGCTTCCTGGTGACCCCGTCCGCCAGCGCCGCATCGCTGAGCCGGAGCCGGGTCCAGCTCACCAACGCCGGGTACGCCGGGGGTAACGTCCGCAACCGCAACGACGTCGTCACCGCGGTCGTGACGGTCCGCCCGATCGCGAACCAGCAGGCCATCTTCCAGTTCTGGACCGGCAAGGCCTGGGCGAGCGTCAAGCAGACCCCGATCAAGAACGGGCAGGCGAGTCTCGCGTTCAAGGCGACCCGGCCCGGCACCTTCGCCTACCGCTTCCTGGTCCCCGGTTCGCAGTACCAGGGCACCCCGGTCTACGGCTACGCGACGCCGAGCATGGTGCTACGCGTCCGCTGAGCTGTCCTCGCTCTTGATCTGGCTAGGAACCGGCACGGGCTCCACCAGCAGCGGGCCGGTGGGGACCTCGGTGCGGCGCCGGCGGATCTTGTAGACCACGTACGCCGTGACGGCGACGACCGCGATCGCCACCAGCGCCCAGACCGACACCTCGCCGAAGATCTTGTCAGCGTTGTCGCCGATCTTGTACGCCACCACGCCGATCGTGGTCGACCAGGCGATGCCGCCGGCCGCGTTGGCGGCGAGGAATTTCGGATAAGGCATCCGCAGCATGCCCGCCATCGGACCGGCGAAGATCCGCAGCAGCGCCACGAACCGGCCGAAGAAGACCGTCCAGACCCCGTACTTGTGGAAGTACTTCTCCGCCTTCACGATCCGGGCCTCGGAGAAGTGGTGGAACCGGCGGCCGAGCCGCTCGAACAGGCTCCGGCCCGCCTTGCGGCCGATGAAGTAGCCGACCGAGTCACCGATGATCGCGCCGGTCGCGGCCGAGCCGATCACGAAGTAGATGTTCACCTCGCCCTGCGATGCCAGCAGAGCGGCCGCGATGAGCGTCGTCTCGCCCGGCAGCGGCACCCCCATGCTCTCGACGCCGATGACGAGTCCGACCACCAGGTACGCCAGGATCGCGACACCACCGGTCGGGATCGCGATGGCCAGCGCGTGCATAGTTGCCCCCATGCCTCCATCCTGGCATCCGGAAGCAACCTCTTACTTCACAACTCAGTTAATCCGGGGGGATTTCAGGGTTCAGGCCGTTGAACGCCTTCGTCACGTTCTGTAGCGCCGAGGTGACCTCGGACGGAATCACCCAGAACGTGTTGCCGGGACCCTTGGCCAGCTCGGGCAGCATCTGCAAGTACTGATAGGCGAGCAATTTGGGGTCCGGATCGTTGCGGTGGATCGCCTCGAAGACCGTGTCGATCGCCTTCGCCTGACCCTCGGCCCGCAGGATGGCCGCCTGCCGGTCACCCTCCGCGGTCAGGATCCGCGCCTGCCGCTGCCCCTCGGCGGTCAGGATCGCGGCCCGCTTCTCCCGATCGGCCCGCATCTGCTTCTCCATCGACTCCTTGATCGACGGCGGCGGGTCGATCGCCTTCAGCTCGACCCGGTTCACCCGGATGCCCCACTTGCCGGACGCCTCGTCCAGTACGCCGCGCAGCTGGGAGTTGATGTGTTCGCGCGAGGTGAGCGTCTTCTCCAGGTCCATGCTGCCGATCACGTTCCGCAGGGTGGTGACGGTCAGCTGCTCGATCGCCTGGATGTAGTTGAAGATCTCGTACGCCGCGGCGCGCGGATCGGTGACCTGGAAATACAGCACGGTGTCGATGTCCACCACCAGGTTGTCCTCGGTGATCACCGAGCGCGGTTCGAACGAGACCACCTGTTCGCGCAGGTCGATCAGCGCCCGGGGCCGGTCGATGAACGGGATGACCACGTTCAGCCCGGGCTCCAGGGTGCGCAGGTAGCGGCCGAGCCGTTCGACATTGCTGGCTCTGGCCTGCGGCACGATCCGCACGGTCCGCAGCACCAGCACGACGGCCAGCAGCGCGGCCACGAGTCCGACGATCAGTTCGGCCATGGATCCTCCCGGGGATGGACGAGGGCGGTCGCGCCCTCGATTGCGAAGACGTCGACGGTGGTCCCGGCCGGGATCAGCAGGTCGGGATCGTACGAGCGCGCGGTCCACTCCTCGCCGCCGATCCGGACCCGCCCGGGTTCCCTGCCGACGGCACTCAGTACTACGGCCTCCCGGCCGATCAGCGCCGCGACGCCGGTCCGCAGCTGGGGATGTGAGGTGAGATGCCGCCGGGCGACCGGCCGGACCAGCGTGATCACCGCGGCGGCCGTGACGGCGAACGCCAGCAACTGCAGCCCCACGCCCAGTCCGATCGCGGCGACGCCACCTGCGGCCAGGGCCGCGACGGCGAGCAGCAGCAGGTCGAGGGTGGCCGTCGTCAACTCGGCGATCCCGAGCACGGCGGCGATGGTCAACCACAGGAGCCAGGACTGCATGCGATCACCTACGCGGCGGAGTACCTACCTTCGACGGTACGCCCGCGCGGGCGATTGTGTCCCTAACGGTCAGGTCTCTTCCGGCGGCTTCCCGACCGGTACCACGGCCAGCAGGGTCATCACCTGGCGGGTTCCGGCCGGATGACTGGTCATCGTGCGGGAGCGGCGATGGCGCTCGATCACCTCGGTGAGCTCCTTGCCGAGCTGCTCGGCCTCGGCTTTCGTGAGCCACAGCCGGCTCCGGGCCATCAGGCTCAGGTCGTCCCACGGGTCGTCGTCGGCCATCTCGGCGAACTGCTCGATCACCCGGTCGACATTGGTCCGCATCATCGCCTGGCTGGCCAGCCGGCCCGCGCCGGTGGACTGCGACGAGATCATCAGGCTCTGCGCCGGCGCCTGCCAGGGGCGTTCGCGGCCGTCGGCAGAGGCGTCGGCACGCTCGAGGATGCCCCAGCGCTCCAGCGCCCGGAGGTGGTAGCTGGTCGCCGACGGGGTCAGCCCGGCCAGCTCGGCGCACTCGGTCGCGGTCAGCACCTTGCCGGAGTACAGCTCGTCGATGATCCGCTGCCGGGCCGGATGGGCCAGCGCGCGGATCGCCCGCGGATCGGTCAGCACCACCCGTTTCTTCTTGGCCACGGCGACAGCGTAGCCGGTCGCTTGACGCCTGGGAATCTGAAGCGTTTACTTCACAACTATGAAGCAACCACTTCAGATCTCGATCTGGTCGTTCCGCGACATCCGCCTCGTCCTGCCCGCCCGAGCCCTCTCGTACGCCGGCGACTCGATCGCCCTGGTCGCCCTGATGCTCCGCGTCTCCGGCGACGGTGGGGGAGCTACCGCGATCACCGCCCTGCTGCTGGCGTTCGCGGTGCCGACGGTGCTGATGATTCCGTTCGCCGGCCGGATCGTGGACAGCTACGACTCCCGCACTGTGCTGGTCTGGGCGTCCCTGCTGCAGGCGGCTGCAGGGGTCGGCCTCGCCTTCTCCCATGGGATGGCCGCGACGCTTGCCCTGGTCGGCGTCCTGCAGCTCGGCCAGGCGGTTGCCGGGCCTGCGTGGGGAGCCTTGATTCCCCGGATCGTGGGTGAGGAACTGGTCGGGCGCTCGACCGGAACGAGCCAGGCGCTGATCGGCGTAGCGACGCTGGCCGGCTCCGGGCTGGGCGGCGTACTGGTCGGCTGGTCCCCGCGAGGCGCACTCCTGGTCGACGCTTCGACCTTCGTCGGACTCGCGGTGGTTGCCCGGCTGGTCCGGACCCGGCGCCGCCCGGAGCCCGGCGCGGTCCGTGAGCGTGGCGCGATGACGGCCGGGCTGCGGAGCATCTTCGCCGACGATCTGCTCCGGATCCTGGTCCCGGCGCTGTGGCTCTTCATCCTGGTCGGCGAGGCGGTCAACGTGGTCGAGGTGTTGCTGATCACCGACGAGATCGGGCTCGGCCCGACCGGGTACGGCGTGGTGCTGGCGGCTCAGGGCGCCGGGGCGATCGCGGGTGCCTGGATCACCGGGCGGCTCAAAGGTGACCGGCCCCGAGCGCACGCCGTACTGGTTGGGATGGCCGGGATCGGGATCTCGTGTGTCCTGATGGGGCTGGCCCGCGATGTCGTGGTGCTGACCGTCGGGGCGGTGACCATCGGTCTGGCCAGCGGAATGCTGAATGCGGCCGTCAGCACGCTGCTGGTGACGCGGACCGCTGAGCACAAGCGCGGTCGAGTCATCGCTGCTCTCGGCGGGACCGCCCGCGCGTCCAGCCTGCTGGCTCTTCTACTCGGAGGCGTTGCGGGTGCACTGCTGGGCACCCGGCCGACCTTCATCACCGCCGGCGCTCTGGCGGCGCTCGCAGCTGTAGTCGCTTGCGTGCCGCTGGTGCGGGTGTGGACAAAGGATTCGGCTGCGGAGGTGCTCAGTCACTAGCCTTTGGGCATGACTGATGCACGCGAGACCCCGACGACCCCCGACAGCGGGCAGGACGACCTGCCCGAGCAGATGCGGGTCCGCCGGGAGAAGCGTGACCGGCTACTGGCCGAGGGGGTGCAGCCCTATCCGATCGCCGTCGAGCGGACGCACCTGCTGAAGGAGCTCCGCGACCGGTACGACGCGCAGGAGCTGGAGCCCGACACGCGGACCGGCGAGCAGGTGGCCGTGGTCGGCCGGGTGATCTTCCTGCGCAACACCGGCAAGCTCTGCTTCGTCCGGCTCCGCGAGGGTGACGGGACCGAGTTGCAGGTGATGCTGTCACTGGCCGATCTCGGTGAGGAAGAGCTGGCCCGGTTCAAGGCGCTGGTCGACATCGGCGACCTGCTGGCGGTTCAGGGCGAGGTGATCACCAGTCGCCGCGGCGAGCTGTCGGTGCAGGCGAGCGCCTGGCAGATGGCAGCCAAGACGCTGCGCCCGCTGCCGAACGAGCACACCCCGCTGAGCGAGGAGTCCCGGGTCCGGCTGCGCTATGTCGACCTGATCGTCCGCCCCGAGGCCCGGGACATGGTCCGCACCAAGGCGGCCGTGCTCAAGTCACTGCGCTCGACCTTCGACGCGCAGGGCTTCATCGAGGTCGAGACGCCGGTCCTGCAGCTGACCAACGGTGGCGCCGCGGCCCGGCCGTTCCGGACCCATCTGAATGCCTTCGATCAGCAGATGCTGCTCCGGATCGCCCTCGAGCTGGACCTCAAGCGGGCGATGATCGGTGGCGTCGACCGGGTCTACGAGATCGGCCGGACGTTCCGTAACGAGGGCCTCGACTCCACCCATGCCGCGGAATTCTCGATGATCGAGGCATATCAGGCCTACGGCGACTACAACACGATGAAGACATTGCTGCGCGATCTGATCCTGAATGCGGGCGAGGCGGTCGGTCGCACGACGGTGACCGGACGTGACGGATCGGAGATCGATCTGACCGCGCCGTGGCGGGAGGCGACGGTTTTCGAGCTGATCTCCGAGGCGGTCGGTGAAGAGGTCGACGTGACCACCGAGGCGGCCGTGTTGAAGAAGCTGGCCGAACAGCATCAGGTCGAGTTGCAACCGGGCTGGAATGCCGGTGACATCGCGCTGGAGCTGTACGAGAAGCTGGTCGAGCACACCTTGATCCAGCCGACCTTCGTGCAGGACTATCCGGCCGCCGTCCGGCCGCTGGCCAAGCCGCATCGCCAGGTCGAGGGATTGGTCGAGGCCTTCGACCTGATCATCAACGGGGTCGAACTGGCACCGGCGTACTCGGAGCTGAACGACCCGGTGATCCAGCGTGAACGCCTGGTGGCGCAGTCGTTGCTGGCTGCCGCCGGTGATCCCGAGGCGATGGAACTCGACGAGGATTTCCTCCGCGCGATGGAGTTCGGAATGCCGCCGGCCGGCGGTCTGGGGATGGGCCTGGACCGGTTGGTGATGTTGTTCACCGGGGTCGGTATCCGGGAGACGATTCTGTTCCCGCTGCTTCGGCCGGAGTGATCGGGAATCGGATCCGGGTGACCGTTGCATAGCACAACCAACGGTCATATCCATTCCCGGGTCCGATTTCTTCGGTGACAAGTACGCGGAGTGACATGAATACCCTTCGTCACGAACGATGCGGGATCTCGGCCGGGGCGGAGGGTTTAGTCACATCTTTAGCTTCCATTCCGCCTGTTGAATGACACGGAACCGGTTTGTGCGGTACAAATCAGGTTGCAAGTAAATCGGCAGGGGGATTGTGCCCGTTGACGGGCGCGGAAAGGACTGTCAGCGATGGCGCAAAGGGTTCAGGTGGTTCTCGAGGACGATCTCGACGGCGGTAAGGCCGACGAGACCGTGACATTCGGTCTGGATGGTTCGACGTACGAGATCGATCTGTCCAAGAAGAACGCCGCCAAGTTGCGCGACGCCCTCGCCGGCATCACCATGGTTGCACCGTTCCGTCCTCCAACCGGTTCACCGGCAGGTAGGCCGGGCGGTACGGACACTCGGCCGC